>JAHEXS010000148.1 GCA_023252015.1 Candidatus Nitrosotenuis sp.
AATGTAAAAGTGGTAGAAGAAGCCTTCAAGGAATATTATTTTAAACATTTTGAACTGATTCATGTTCCTCCAAGAACTTCTGAACGAGAATTTGGCTATCAAAAATTCAATGAGGGAATGACAAGACATCTTTCCGTAAAAGATGATAAAGAATTACATTTGTTACTGATGACACAGATCCCGTCCGATGTATATTGTTCTAATGCATATTACTCATTTCCTAACCTACCCATGTCAGAGAAGGATTGGAAGGGAGCGGATCTAATTTTTGATATTGATGCAAAAGACCTGAAGCTTGATTGTAGATCCGATCACATGTGTTACAAGTGCAACTCTTGTCAAAATGTTGTGAAGCAAGAAAATAGCTGTTCTGTATGCAGATCTATAAAACTTGAAGCAATATCTTTAACATGTAAAAATTGCATATCTGAGTCAAAGAAAGAGGTAGCTAGGCTTCTCGAGGTATTAACAGAGGATCTTGGAATTCAAAAAGATGAGATCCAGATTTACTTTTCTGGAAATGAAGGATTCCATGTATATGTAGTAAACTCTGCTTATCAGATCCTGGATTCAAGAGAAAGAGCTGATTTAGCAGACTATATCATGTTTAATGGAATGATACCAGAAACTCTTGGAATCAACAAACAGAACAATTCCAGATCTACACTTCCTGATATATCTGAGAAAGGATGGCGTGGAAGAGTTGCAAAAGAAATCTTTGGTTCCAAGTCTAAACGAGCAAAGATTGTACAGGAAGTTCTTTCAGGAGGATATTCAACATTTCAAGCAAAGCTTGAAGATTTGAGGCCAAAAATAGGAATAAAAATTGATCCTAAGGTAACCATGGATATTCATCGAATTTTTAGATTGGGCGGATCTCTAAACAGTAAGAGTGGTCTTTCAAAGATAATGTGCAGAGATTTGGAAAGCTTTGATCCATTTTCTGAAGCATGCCTTCTTAATGATGAGAAAGTTGAGATAATGGCAAATTGCCCAATCTCCTTTAAACTTAAAAATAAAAAATATGGTCCGTATGAAAAAGAGAAAGTAATGGTTCCAAAATATGCAGCTGTTTATATGATTTGTAAAGGTTTTGCAGATGTTAATTAATAAAGTCAGTATTAATAAAATTTTTTGAAAATTATTCTAGATGATATACAGGGAGTTTAAATTATCCTCAATAATATCCCCCTTATGCAAGTGGGTATGCATGTGTCTATTGCTGGCTCCATCGACAAAGCTGTAGACAATGCGTTAATTTTAGGTTGTAGTGCATTTCAGATTTTTACAAGAAATCCACGTGGTTGGAAAGCAAAACCACTTTCAAATAGTGATATAAATAATTTCAGAGAGAAACTTGCAGCAAGTAAGATTAACAGATTTGCAGTTGCAACTCATATGCCATATTTACCAAATTTATCATCTCCTGAGGATGATCCATTTGCAAAATCTTTGGATTCATTAGTTGAAGAATTGAAAAGATGCAGTAAACTTGGCGTTCCTTATCTTGTAGCTCATCTTGGAAGTCATAAAGGAGCAGGTGATCAAAAAGGAATGAAAAACCTTGTTAAAGCTTTTACAAAAGCTGCAGAGAATACTCCAGATGATGTAATAATACTGTTAGAAAATACCGCTGGACAGAAAAATAGTGTAGGTTCTGATTTTGAACAGCTCGCATCCATTTTATCCCAGCTCAAACCTGCAAAAAGATTTGGTGTTTGCTTTGATACTTGTCATGCGTTTGCTGCAGGATATGACCTACGAAGTCAAGAAACTGTCAAATCAACTCTTGACCAGTTTGATAAACACGTAGGCATTGAACACCTCAAGATAATACATTTGAATGACTCAAAGGGGGAAATAGGATGTAATCTAGATAGACATGAACATATAGGACTTGGGAAAATTGGAGAAGCGGGCCTTAGTTATGTTGTAAAATTTGCCAATTCTAAAAAGATTCCAATCATTTTGGAAACGCCAATAGATGATAGGCGTGACGACTTTGGAAACATAAAAAAAGTAAAGGAATTGGCATAACTGTAAGTGATTAGTTGGTGATGTCAAGTGAATTATGATCAGATAATGAAGCTTGCATTAGAACGTGGATTTTATTTTCCAAGTTGTGAGATTTATGCAGATGCACAAGCTGGTTTTTGGGAATATGGTCCTTCTGGAGTAAATTTTAAAAATAAATTTATGGAATTGTGGCGACGAGAACTTGTCAGAAGAGACAGAATGATGGAAATTGATGGTTCTCAGATAATGTCAAAATCTGTCTTTGTGGCGTCTGGTCATCTTGCAAGCTTTGCAGATCCCATTGTAGGATGTGAACAATGCAAGTCCATTTTCAGAGCTGATAAATTAATAACAGAAATTACCTCAATTGTAGTTCCAGAATCTGCAGAGCTATCTGAATTTGATAAAATAATTACGGAAAAAAACCTAGCTTGCCCCAAATGTAAAGGCAAGTTCAATCAAGCTCACAAATTCAACATGATGTTTAAGGTAGGAATTGGTCCAGAATCAGAATCTGCATATCTGAGACCTGAAACATGCCAGTCCATCTTTGTAGATTTTCCAAGACTGTACAAGACAATGCGAGGAAAGCTGCCCCTGGGAATTGCACAGATAGGTAAGAGTTTTAGAAATGAAATTTCGCCCCGCCAAAGTCTTCTTAGATTAAGAGAGTTTTATCAAGCAGAAATCGAGGTTTTTTGTAATCCAAATAAGCTTAACGATCTTGAAAGATTTTCTGAAATTGAAAATACAGAGATAAGAATAATGATTGATGACAATATCAAGACAATGACTTGTAAACAAGCTCTTGATTCTGGAGTTTTACCAAACAAGCTTGTTGCGTATTATCTTGGTTTATTAATAGAATTTTATCAGAAAACTGGAATCAATGTCACAAGGAGCAGGTTTAGAAAACTCGGAGAGAAGGAAAAGGCATTTTATGCATCGGTTGCTTTTGATTTTGAAGTAGAAACTACAATAGGATGGCTCGAACTTGTTGCGTGCAATTATAGATCAGATTATGATTTGAAAAGTCATGCTAATACAAGTAAAGAAAAATTTGAGGTATTGGATGATGATGTAAAGGTACTTCCACATGTGTTTGAGCTTTCTATGGGTATTGACAGAAGTCTATACACCATACTAGAACACAGCTTCC
>JAHEXS010000040.1 GCA_023252015.1 Candidatus Nitrosotenuis sp.
CCCGCAGTGTTTTTAATGCATCAACCAGTCGCCAAGCGGGGTTTTTGATAATTACTGCAAGGCTAGAGTGCACGTCTCGGATTGATTTCTTTACGGATAGTTCAACATAAAGCAATCCTTTCATGCCAAGTCCAATGATTGGTCTGTTCTTGGAATCCACGTAACCAAACTCCCAGATTACTCCGTCGCATGAGAATTTTTGTCTGAATCGTTTTAGGTATGCTTCGATATTTGTACTGCCGATTTCTTCTTCGCCTTCGATTACAAATTTGATATTGCATGGAACGTCGCCCGTGGTTTTCAAAAATGATTCCACTGCCTTTATTCGAGTTATGAGTTCGCCCTTGTCGTCTGCTGAGCCGCGGCCAAAGATTTTGTTTCCCTTTACCTTACCACTAAATGGATCATCATCCCACAGATCAAGTGGTTCCACTGGTTGAACGTCATAATGATTGTAAAACAGCAGTGTTTTGTTTGGGTTTTTCTTTGATTTTACTTCTCCAAAAACGATTGGTGCTACACCTTTTTTTAGATAAAGTATTTCAGATGAAATTCCAGATTTTTTTAGCATATCGCTTACAAGTTTTGAGCATTCCTCGATTCCCTGATTTTTTGCAGAAACACTTGGTTGTTGGATTAGGATTTGGAGGTCTTTGATCAAATGACCAATGTTTTTGTCAACGTGTTTTAGTATTTCATTCATTTTGTAACTCTGTCAAACGGTTTCATCGCTGCTGGGATGTTATCTATCAAATCAGTTGCGACAATGTGTAGCCCATTCTTTTTTTGTGCCATCTTGCCTGCCATTCCATTAATGTATGAAGCTGCCACGGCCGATTCTATTGGGTTACGGTTTCGTGCAAGCAGTCCTGCAACAAGGCCTGACAATACATCCCCTGTTCCTCCAACGGTCATTGATGCGAGGTTCTTTGGATTTACAAAGGTTTGATTTCCATTTGATATCACGTCTGTGCTGCCTTTAAGAAGGATTGTTACAGAGTGTTCTTTTGCAAATTTTTCAACTAGTGTTGTTCTTTCTTTAATTGAGGGCGGAGGCATAATTCCAGACATTCTTTTGAATTCGCCAGCGTGCGGGGTAAGTACGATATTTTTTTGTGGCAAATGTGGCAAAATGTAGCTTACAAGTGCACTTGCATCAAGGGACATTCGCACGTCTTGAGAGGCCAGCGATGTTACCAACAGTTTTAGTGCCTCCTCATCAGGTATAGAAAGACCCATTCCTATTGTTGCAGAATCCAAATCACTCGGAGTTTGACCAAGTAGTTTGTTTGCAGCACCACGTGTAAGCTTGGCATCCACCATTGGGATTACAATAAGATTTGGCGACACTGCACGAACAGACGAGGTAATAATTTTTGGAACGCACGTATACACTAGATCAGTGCCAGATCGCAAAGCTGCAAGAGACGCCAAAATTGGTGCGCCGTGATACATGTAGCTCCCCCCAACAACCAATACCTTTCCATTATCCCCTTTACGAGAACTTTGCTTTCTTGGAGGAATGAATTTTCGTATTATTGTCGGTTGCATTCTTGTTGACACACTGAGAATTAAAGTAAGTACGGATAAATTTTCTTCTATTTTACAGGTTCTTTGTCTTCAGTTTTGATCATTTGTCTAATTGTTTCAATGACCTCTAGTGATTTTGTCTCTACTTGTTCAACAAGCCAGTCTCTTTCCAAGGTTAGTTGTTCTTCGGAGTGACGCAATTTCTGAAGAGTTTCTTGCAGTTGTATATTTAGAGCGTCAGAGTGCTTCTTTTCCTCTACCAGTTGCATATTTGCTTGTTCTAGCTGCGCTATTTTTTCATTTAATGTTAGATTGAGTTCTTGCAGCATTGTTTCTTTCCATTTTTCTTCTTGTTCTTGTCGCTCTAGTTCACGTATCTTTCCATTAAGGAGGCATGATAGGTCTTCTAGCATCTTTTCTCTTTTGATTGACTTTAGTTTGCTAATGTCTCCTGCAAAGCTAAGCTTTTGCAGATCTTCTTTTGTTACTTGGTTTTCAGGATTAATCATTCCAAAATCATTTAGATTTTGCTTTGCCTTATTTACCTGAGAAATAACATAGTTATTGGATTTTTTAGATTCTGTGGACAATGCACAACAATAATTCAACACATAAGAAGACTATCAGATTGTGTTTGTACGATATATGCAAACAGTGCAAATTATTCAGTTTGGGGTTCTTTTTTCTCTTTTCGGTCATAGAATGCCTTTCTCGCAAATGCAAGATAGGTCGTGTGCCCTATTCCCCTAAACGAGTGACGAGTTTTTCCTTCCCTGGCATCGATGGTTCGTAAGATGTGTTCTGTGCATTCAATGTCGGTAAATTCATTTTCCACCAGCCCCATGGTTAGTTTTTCAAGCTGGTTCATAGTAGGACAAATAGCAATAAACGCCCCACTTCCTTTGAGCATTTTGCGTACCTGGGGCAATACGACCCATGGGTCTCCCAGATCAACTACTGCTACATCAGCATCAGAGATTGGCATTTTTTTGGCAGTCTTGATATCAAGATTATTCATTGTTACGTATTTTATCATCCCTGCCTTGGTAATGTTTTTCTTGGCAATTTCCATGAATTGTGGTTCCACGTCAAATGTGTGCACGCGACCTCGAGGTTTCACTATGCTTGCCAAAAACGTAGTCAACGCCCCACTTCCGGTTCCAATTTCAAGTATTGTCTGACCGCTTTGAATTCCAGCCCTAGACATGATGTATCCTAGGTCTTTCGGATATACGATTTGGGTTCCGTGTTGACTCTTCATTACAAAGTCATGGATTGTTGGTTTTAGAAGATAAACATACTTGTCCTTGTTTGTACGTAACCTTGAGCCATATTCCTTTCCGATTGCATCACTGTGTCGAATAACTCCAACATGTGTGTGTAATACCTGCTCTTTTGAGATTTTATTTAGCCATTTTTTAGAATCATTAAAAAAGAACAAAACATACGAATTGTTTTTTATCGTATTCATGATTTTGTGAAAAATTTTTTAGATAAGAACCTAACTAATGTGAGTTTTTAGAAGGTTTTTGCCTTTTGGATTTTTCGTAATGCATCAAGATAGTCACGAATTTGTGCGTGGGTTGGATTAAGATCTTTGAGATTTTGTATATCGACGTTTAGTTTTGCAAGCTCATCGTATATGTCCTTGTCCTCTATGGTGTCAATCAAATCTTGAAGACTAAACGGTTTTTGCAGCAATTCTACAATTTGTTTGAGGTTCTTGATTGAATCAATCAGAGTCTCCTGCACATATGCAGATGCAAATATTATTCTCTGAGACAGATTGATTGCAAGTATTTCTTTTGCAGCATCAAGGCCATTCATGTTTGGCATAGAGTAATCCAAGACTACTGCGCCAAACGGATTTTCTTGGCCAGACGCATATTCTTTTGCATAAGCAGTTACACACAACTCTCCATCAGATGCAGTTACAACAGAATGTCCCCGATCCTCAAGCACGGTGGTGTATTGAGATAGCAAGTCTGGCTCGTCATCTGCTAGCAATATGCGCATATTCGGTGTAGCGAACCTGCACACATATAGGGTTTGCCAGTTATTCGAGGATTGTAACTATTCCCTTATTGACTTTGTGTATTGTTTCAATGACACTGTCAATTTCATACGGTTTGTAGATTACAGCAGATGCGTTAAGATCCTTTAGCTTTTTTTCTGTATCATATGTAAGATCAGCTGTTACCATTATTACCTTAGCATCGGGGTTAATTTTTTTGATGTGTGCCAAGCCGTAAAAGCCATCATATTCTGGCATCATCACGTCCAGTAGAACGATATCAGGGTTTAGCTTTGCATACAGATCAATTGCTTTTTTACCATTGTGTCCACGTCCAACAACGGTAATGTCTTTAATTTCCAGATATTCGCAGAATACCTCTACGGTATCCACATCATCATCTATTACAATTACAGTTACCATAATAATCACCATTATTTTTTGTTAAATCGTTCCAACATTTTTCATGATACCATTTTCCATCGTATAGGATAGAGCCAGCCGTGACAGGAACAGATTCGCTACAAAATCCGCACATATCACGTAATTTAGATACGTACAACTGAGTCATGACATACGATTTTTATGATTAATTGATATTATTCCCTAGTTTGTTTAAAGTAAACACACGTGCAACTACATTCTAGATGGGGTTTCAATCCCAAGCAGGCTCAATGCGCCCTCTAGACAGGACTTGAAAGAATAGACGAGGCAGAGTCTTGCATTGACAGTGCTGGCATTCTCGGAATCTAAGACCTTGACATGTTCATAAAACACATTGAATGTGACTGCCAAACTGTAGCAGTATTTTGCAATTACCTTTGGGGACAGGTTATTTACAGCATCCTCAACATTTAGGTCAAATCTTCCAATCATCTTTACAAGATTTGTCTCATATTCGCCGTCAAGCAGTTCGTATGACGCGTCAAAGTTAGGTTTTGCTTGTGCCTTTTCAAGTATCCTTACAGCTCGGGCATATGCATACTGAATGTAAGGTGCAGTATCCCCGTCCAGACTAAGGGACTTTGAATAGTCAAATGTGATGATTTTGTCAAGGTCTTGTTTTATCATCTCGTATCGGAGTGTTGCTACTGCGACCTTGCTTGCAATTTCACGCAAAGTCGCATCTGGAAGATTTGGGTTTCGTTTCTTCGTCTCATCGATTGTCTTTTGTTCTAGCATGTCCAGCACTGAATCAGCGTTTATGTACAGACCCTTTCGGCCAGACATCTGGGTGTTTTTGCCTTTTGTGTCAATACCAAGCACGTTTGCAGTATCTGCGCTAAGCGTCACGGACTCGTAGCCTAGGTGAAGATAGGATTTTTGTGAGGAGTCAAATTTCGATATTAGCTCAGTGATGATGTTTTGTAATCGCGCTTGTCTTGAGTCTATGACTGTCACTACCATATTACTTCTGAAATGTTGTTTTGGGTCGTGGTTTTCTTCCAGTGTTGTTTGCCACAAAACTTTGTTGTTTTTCTGAACGGTGTATTTTTTGTAGTAGAACGGATCATCCACTAACCCAAGCTTCCATGCCGCATACGGGATGTCTTTTGCAATGTATGTTGCGGTGCCATTACTTCGAACCAGCACCTTGTCCTCATCTTTGGACAAGATTACCCAGCACCCGGCATTTTTGCCCTCTGTTTCGTATTTTATTAGATTCATTTTCTTTAGTTCTTCAAAGATGTCAGGCCAGAGATGTGAACGCACTATTTCAGATTCAAAATTAAGACAGTCATAATATGCGCCTAATCGCCAGCATGTTTTTAGCTGCTCGGCGAGAACTCGATTCGTTATGCTTTTGCCAAATTTTGCAATTTTAGAGCGGCCATCTTCCAATTCTTTTAGGATGTTGTTTCGTATTTCTTCAAGACTTTTGTTTTGAACGTATTGTTCTGTGGTCTTGACATACACCTCATCGCCGCAGTAATTATCAAATTTTTGCCCATCAGTTGGAGTTTCTGAGAATCCCAGGTGTTTGAAGCCAACTATAATGTCTGCCACTTGAAGACCAGAATCATCCACATAGTTGAGTATCACGACATCGTGATTTGCCTTTGCTAGAATACGTGCAATTGTATCTCCAATCACAACGTTTCTGACATGACCAATGTGCAACGCCTTGTTAGGATTCACGCTGGTATGCTCCACTATGACTTTGGATTTTTTCCCAATGTCCACTGTCCCATAGTTTGCATCTTGAGTAGCGTTGATTATGAGGCGATTTAGTTGCGTATTGTTTGTGTAAAAATTCAGATATCCAGATTGGTGCGGTTCCACTTTTGAAACGAGTACGCCCAGATTTTTTTGGTATTCATCAGAAATCAACTTTGCAATGTCATAAGGCTTTTTCTTCAAATGTTTTGAAGCCAAAAACGCAATGTTGCATGTGACATCACCAAATCCAGATTTTGCAGGTTCCAACGTAAAAGATACTTCTGGAATTTGCAGTTTTTTTGTAATTTGTAAGAGATTTGATCTTATCTCGTCAAGTAGAATACGAAAACTCATTATTATATCTCCAAAAGACGGGGGGCAATTTTATCAAGCGCTTCAATTACGCCGTCTCCGGCATGCGATGAGACAGACATTGTTGCGTGGGATTTTACTTCCTCGGAAGCATTACCAACGGCAATACTAAGCTTTGAGATCTTAAACAATGAAATATCAGTATCGCTATCACCTATAGAGATTACATCTTCATGTAAGACGTCGAGTTTTTTCATTACCTCCTCAAAACCCCGTGCCTTGTTGATCCCAGCAGAATTTATGTGAATTGCATATTGACTGTCAGATAACGTTACGTCCAGTTTGCTGTGTTCCACAACCTGTTTTGCCTTTTCAATGTCAAATGTTCTCTCAAGTACAACTTCGGTCATTCGTGGAAATACTGGCTTTTCTACAATGTTGCTCATTTTTGAGCGAATCGAGTGTAGTGCTGCGATGCATTTTTCCTTGTCTCCAAGAAGAATGTGATCGTTTGCACCATATGTGATGCATCCGCCGTTTTCACCCACCGCAATTGTGTTTAGCCCACCATACACAGCTAGAAGATACCCCTCAATTGATGAGCGACCTGAGACAAAAATCACGTTATGGCCCAATTTTCGGATGTAACGCAACGAGTTCAATGCATCAAGATTTATTCTGCCACCTCCATTTTCTGTTATGGTTCCATCAATATCGACTGCAAATGTTTTGCGTCTCACAGAGGCATTTGCGCCTGCCCAGATAATAATCAATCAAGGAAAAATAAGATATTATTAAGAAAAGTAAAATTTGGTAATGAAAAATGGGAATTCCTGAAAAAATAAAATCAATACAAGACGAGATATTAAAGACTCAGCTAAACAAGGCAACTGAGCACCACATAGGTTTACTAAAAGCAAAAATTGCAAAACTAAAAAGAGAGCAAGAAAAAGTTCAAACTAAAAAAAGTGGAATCAGTTCAGACGGGTTTGATGTTAGACGAACAGGAGATGCAACAGTAGTATTCATCGGATTGCCAAGCGTAGGCAAATCAACTCTTCTCAACAAGATAACAGGATCCAGGTCGGCAGTAGCCGCATACCAATTCACAACACTGACAGTGGTGCCAGGAATTCTAGACTATCGGGGAGCGAGAATTCAGGTTTTGGATTTACCTGGAATCATAGAAGGAGCATCAAAGGGAAAAGGTTTGGGCAAGAGAATATTGTCAGTTGCTCGAAGTGCAGATTTAGTTTTACTCATACTTGATGTTTTTCAACCATACCATGAAGATGTGCTCAGAAATGAGCTCAACAACATAGGGATAAGGCTAGACCAAAAGCCCCCAAACATAGTAATAGAAAAAGCAGCAATTGGAGGAATTTCAATAGCACAACAGGTGAAGCTTACAAAATTATCCGAAAAACTTCTCAAAGAAATTCTGCATGTTTATGGAATCACAAGTGCCAGAGTACTCATAAGAGAAGACATCACTGCCGAACAACTAGTTGATCACATTACAGGTGACAAAAATTATGCAGAATCCATAACAGTCCTTAACAAGATTGATCTAGTTGATGAGAAATTCTTAAAAAACGCAAAGACAAAAATAAAATCCGAGGTTCTCCCACTATCTGCAGACGCAGGCATAAACGTTGATTTGTTAAAAGAAAAAATTTATGAAAAATTAGACTTTATTAGAATATACATGAGGCCAAAGGGTGGCGAGACAGACTTTGAAGAACCTTTGATCATCAGAAGAAATTCTACAGTAGAAGAGGTCTGCAATAAGCTGCACCGCAGCATGAAAAAAGAATTTCGTTATGGACTAGTCTGGGGTAAGAGTGTTAAATTTGCAGGTCAACGCGTTAGTATTCATCACGTGTTAGAAGACGAGGATGTTTTGACAATAATAAAAATACGTTAAAAAAATTAAAATGCGATCAACATGGAAAATGAAACCGAAAACAGATGGTGCAAGTTTTGTATGACAAAAACAAAACAAGAGATCGTTTTTCTTCCTCAGAACGCAACATACAAACGTAGAAGACAATACAAATGCACAATTTGCAATCATACAAGTTGGTTACAAGGAAAAAGACCGTCAGCTGAAAGTGTTTATTGAAAAAAATTGCGATCTAAAAAATATTTGTGGAAAAAAAATCGTTTATTATTTGTAATCACTTTGTGTAATTTTGTTTAGTTTAGCTATAGAAAAGCCAGTAAACGTTATTTTCGGTTATGGCTACTAAACGTAAGTCGAAAGCAAAACGTGCAGCTCCAAAGCGAAAGGCAGCTCCAAAAAGAAAAGCAGCTCCAAAGCGAAAGGCAGCTCCAAAAAGAAAAGCAGCAAAGAAACCTGCAGCAAAAAAGCGACGACGATAAATTCGTCAACGCAAAAAAAAATTTCGTCAATCACGATTGACGTAAATTTACCATTTTTATGAAATTTTTCTCAACTAAACATTTGCCCTGGTGGCGAGGTGTTTTTATCATTAGTGTTTTTCTCAACGGAGAATGTTCGTTCACTTGGGATTACTGTAATCTTTATTGACGTGTTGACTGCATAATGTGGCGTGCCATCAGGATTTTTATGATTTGTCGCAATACCAACTCTGTCTAAATCAACTTTAACTTTAACGAGTGTTCCATCTTCCAGCTTGAATGCAACAAAATCATTTCCAACTCGTTCATAGTCAAGCATCTTGAATTCAATTTTAGATTTTGTTTCACTCAATGTTTTATCACCATCACATCAAAGCCTCAGTAGAGATAGCTCATTAATTTTATTTGCTCTTCAGTTGTAATCATGTTCTTTGCTGTAAGAATCTCGAGTAATTCTCGAAATAGTGCTTTTTGTTCATCAGACATACCTGCCTGACCTGTTGGACCGGGTGGACCGGGTGGACCTCGTGGACCCCTATCCCCGGATGGGCCTTGGGGGCCAATTGGTCCTTTATCTCCGGCAGGGCCTCTTGGACCAGGTGGACCACGTTCACCTTGTGGACCTTGAATGCCCTGTGGACCTTGGGGGCCTTTTTCTCCAGAAAGTCCC
>JAHEXS010000041.1 GCA_023252015.1 Candidatus Nitrosotenuis sp.
TAGGACTAAAGAATAGTCATCATACCAATATTTAGTCCTAGAATTTTTAACTGACACAAAAAAACCATAATGAGTGAAAATTACGCTAATTCTTACGTTGGTAGGACTTGTAGCTTATTTTGGTATAGTTCTATTTGTAATTCCTCAGGAATACTCAAACGTAAAGACACTCGAGCCGCAGCCAATTTTTACTGCAAAAATAAGCACAAACCACATACATCTGGGGGATTCCTTTGCTGTTATGGTAGATTCGAGTAATTCTCATGATGCTGCTGACGTACAAATAATGTCAATTTCGTTTCCAGGCATAACCCAAATTGGAGACAAGGTAAAAATCGTCGGATATGACTTTACCCAGTCTCCGCGATACGTAAAAACTGGAGATGAAATAGGCTACGATTATTCCGGCGGAATCAAATCTGTTAAAGCACAATATCCATCAATTGAGGCATACAGCAGGCCAGTTAATCCTGGCGTGCATTATTCCATTGAACTGAAAATAACTCCAGACGTGGTGGGAAATTTCACCATCTTTGCAAAGACTGTTGCCATTCCTCATTCCAGTGATCATTCCCATTACCCGTATTCTGGGACTAAAGATCATCAAAATGAATACGTAGAGTCTTTTTCTGTTATGGTTTCCAAATAATTTAGATAACCTGTTATGGAATGATAGTAATTGAATTACTCTCAGGATGACTCAGTTGCAAAAAATCATAGGATGTTTTTTCTTGGCAATGCCCTGATCAGTTTTGGCATATTGGTTGTGACGACTGGCGGCAGCTGGGACATATCAAACCACTTGTTAAATCGACCCGAAACGTTTTTTTCGACTCCTCACTTTGTCCTTTATTTTGGAGTAATGATTGCATTGTCTGGGGCAATCCTAGTCGTATTGAAAAGATCTGTTGAAAAAATAAAAATAGAAAATCGTATCTCAATAAAACTGGTGCAGATTGGAATCGCACTACTCCTTGGGGCAGGACCATTTGATTTTCTTTGGCACTCTAACTTTGGATTGGATGGGTTACTAAGCCCACCTCACCTCGTGCTGATCTGTGGCATGGTGTTTTCAAGCATTGGAGCATTTCTTTCAATTATGAGAAATTTTGCGCATAATTCGTATCTGGTCAAAAACATCCTGACTGTTCTTAGCATACTGCCTGTGTGGCTGTCTGTAACGGGTCTGTTTTTCTCGTTTTCGTTGCCGTTTTCAAAAACTGATTATTTTGATTTTAACCCAAACCCTGTTTTTGGAGCAATTTTTGCAACAATCGCATTTCCATTCTTGATCTCAATGATGCTGTCTATGGCATATCTCGTAAACGACAAAAAATTTGGCTTTATCTCAACTACTGGTGCGGCATTAATTATAATCAATATGGCAACCTCGATTATCCCAAATCCGTGGCTGCATCCGACAATTCCGTTTTATCTGTTTACCATAGTGCCAATAATCCTATGTGATCTGATACTGAGGTTATCTGCAAACAAAATGCGCACATATTTTACAGCTGGAATTTTTGGAATGCTTGGATATTTTGTATATTATCCGTTAATTACACACGTATACAATAAAATCGACACAAACCAGATTGTTTCTGCCAGCATGACATCAAAAATTTACTTTGAGATGATTCTGTCAGTTTTTCCGCTTGTCGTAATTCCGTGTATTGTGATGGGGATAATTGGATCACTGGCTTGTCACCGAGCAATCCGTTCCATTAAACACCCAGTCAGCTCACAATTATCTTAAGATCTAATTTTGTTGCAAGGGCATCTGCATTCTTGATGCTGTCCCAAAGAAATATCTGGGCAGTATATGTTCCAGGCCTGTCTGTGACCCATGAAATTGCAGACGAAAAGGTCTGCTGTGGTTGTAGTGATGCTTTGATCCATGCTAATTTTACAGGCACGTTATTTTGATCTAATACCTGAACTATGCAGACAAAGTCTTGGTTTTTGTCCTGCTTATTCGTAATATCTGCTGAAATCTGTACCTGTTGATTTGTATTGATATTTTCAGGCGTTGTCTCTCCAAACGCATTTACTAGTCGCGCGTTTTTTAATTCAGCGCGATGTGTACCCTCTAGTGCAAATGCGTGGGGTGTTGAAATTAAAACTAAAACACATATGCCAAAAATCAAAATTTTCTCTAGCACGCATGAATACAAAACTGTAGGATACTAAAGAGTTTGCATGCTGGACTCAGCAAATAACAAAAATGACTTTATCTGAGGTCTATTCTGTAATAATCCCATCGCTCTGGGTCAAACTTGGTAACAAATTCCGCATTTTCATTGCTGTCTATTCGCCTTTGAATTACGTCCCTTAAAGCAAAACTTGTCAGATACTTGTAGTTCATCGAATGTGCCTGCATGGTGAATAAATGTCTCATTTCACTTCCGCCTTGTAACCCCCAGTATCCCATCTTTAGCGCGATCGGTTCCAAAAATACCGTGTTATTCTTGCCATAATTTTCGTCTATTATCTCAGGACGCAGTGTGTAGTTTTCTATTGGTCCGCCTTTTGCAAAGCCAATTATCGGGCCGTCTGAGCTTCCAAGTCTCAAAGTATTGAGAATTGTCTTTGTATCCTTCATGGTTTTTTCAAAATGTTCCCTGTCAAATTGTAAAGGCAATGGTAATTCGTTGTATATTTCGACTAGTGTTTTTACAAAATCTGAATCGTCTCTTATTTTCATTGATTCTATTTTTGGAACTAGTTTGAGATTTTCGTACAAATAATCAGATTGAATTTTTATTTCTTGCTGTCGCAAATTTAAAAATCCGGTTACGACATCCATGAAATTTTTTCTCATGTGTTTTGGTAGTGCCCTTAGGACCGTCTCACACATTTCTGCCTCGTCGTTTAACAAGTCCTCAAAGTATGCCACTGAGCGTTTTACTATAAATGATGGATGCCATGCCAATGCATGTGCATTCTTTTTTGCCATGTCCATTGCTTTGCCAAATTCTCCAAGTGCATATCCGCTCACTCTGTCAATTACTGAGAGAAGCCATCCAAACTTCATAAAATATTCCTGTGTTTGTGGATTGTCTTTTGTTATGGGGGATTCATTAAAACACTCTAGAATTTGTTTTTCCGCATGTTCTTTTAGCTTGCCCTTCCATGGATAGGTTGTGCGTAAAATCATGGCCTTTACTATGTTTAGATCCAAATCTGCATCGCGACAAAGCTGCTTTACACTGCCATCATACGTTAGAAATCTGATCACGCTATCTTCGTGTGGTTTGTCTACACTTTTTTGTGGATCAAAGTCATGGAACAACGCAGCTGCATAAAGATACTTGAAATCCTCAGGACGTACGTTGTTTAGCGTGTTCTTCCAATTTAGAACAATCATGGACACATACGTTACTTCAAGCTCATGCGTTATGTTGTGATATCCATAGTAATCTTTTCCTAGTCCTTGGGACTCGAAGAGTTTTATTGTATAATCTAACATGCGGGTATAACATGGCTTGTCCAATCCACACGAAACCGACAGGTTGATGATTTCATTTCTTAGAGTTTGTGGATTTGCAAACAATTGCATCAGCTTATCGATAATCCCCTCAGTTTTAAATCTGTAGTTAATAATTCAAACAAATTTTGTAAATTTTACAAAATATTATGTAATTTTTATATAAGAATTTCAACTTAGAAAACCATCCACGATCTATTCTATGTCAAGTATTGTGTTTTTGATTGAATCAAACAACTTGCTAATGTCGTGCGAACACACACACGGTATTCTACTAAATCAGTTTGTAATGTATTATGAGTACAAAACAAACTCAAATCAAAATTAAATCCCAAATTAAGTCCTCAATAATACGCCTTCTTGAGGAAGGATGTTCTGACAAAAACAAAATCTATGCAATAATCCAAAATGACTTTGATGTGCCGAAATCCGAGATCAGACTGGCTTGCAAGGAGGTTAAAATCGATCTCATGCTAAAATTAAAAGTACTGCAGTCTGGCGTGCTTGAGCTGTAATGGGCTCAAATTAGTAAAATTCAAAACACTAAATTTTTCACTACACAGAGATGGATGAAACTCGGATAATCTCCTCTCTTATGGAGCAACAAGACAAACTGGATTTTACCATGTTGGTTAATGGGTCGAATTATCATGTGGAATCATTTAGTGTGGTGCATTCGCAAACACCTATGACAAAGCCCGCCATGCGTGGCGGTGTGTATTTTTCCAATTTGAAAGAGCTCAAAATCAAGGCAAAATTTTTAGGCACTGCACTATCGCCGATTCTTTCTAAAACAATGCTGGGACCAAGTACTGATTTTGAAAAGATCAAATTTCTGACCAATATTGAATTTGATGGCGCAAAAAAACAACTAGTCATTCTTGCAAATTTGATAAATTATGTCCAACGTGGAAATGATCTTGAGCTAAATCTTATTGTTGTTGGAACCGAATTATCCGATTGATGCCTTGTAGTATGCATCATATGTTTTTCTTTTTTCTGCGTCCGATAGAATCTTGTATGCCTTGCTGATTTCTGCAAGCCTTTCAGATGTTTTTTCATCTTTTGACTTGTCTGGATGTAATTCTTTTACCAGCTGTCTGAATCTTGTCTTGATTTCTTTTTGGTCCGCATCATTTGGGACTCCAAGCATGGCGTAATAGTTTGGCAGCTTTGACTCTTGTACTTGCTTTCTAAATTCCTCAGCATCTTTGTTCTTTTTTGCAGAATAGCTAAAGTCATCCTCATCTTCATTCCATGGGGAATGATACTTTTCATAATCTCTGTTTCGTTTAGAGTCCAAATCTTTTTCCTCGTAACCTGTTTTTCTTCTAAGAATTATGTCACGTGCAAGATACAAAAATAAGCCAACTACAGCAACTGCCATTATGATTAGTGCCATCCGTACGTCCTTTACACTATAGTATTCAGAAATCTCCTCAGAACCTCGTGTTGCTTGAGAATTGTCTTGTTGTTGGGCACTTGCCAAAAACGACACAAAAACCGATTCTGAAACGCAATATACTTGTAATATTAAAAACGCCGCCAGTATGGATAGGATGTGAAATTTCATTTAAGCTGAATAATTCTTAAAATTTTATTAATATTGTGTATTCTAAACTAGCCTGAAATCCTCTTTTACGGTGCTTAAAACTATGTTTGTTACTGTCTTGTCTACGTTTGGTTTTGAGGATATTGTCTTGACGAACTTGCTTAGTTCGTCTCTGTTTTTGAACTTGGCAACAACTACGGTATCTGATTCTCCCGTCACGTCATATACCGCACAAACGGTTTCAAGACTTGATAGCTCATTTTCAATTTCGACCATCTTGCCTTTTTTTGTAAATATCTCGATTATCGCAGTCAAGTCGTAGCCGAGCTTTTCATGGTCTATTATGGCAGTGTACCCTTTGACTATCTTTTCTTTTTCCATCTTTTTGATTCTAGTTAATATGGTAACTGTGGACATGCCCAACTTTAATGCCATCTGCCTTGATGATAATCTTGCATCAACTAACAGGTTTTTTAGAATTTTTATGTCTGTTTTGTCTAGCAATATGACTCCAACTAACACTTTACAAATATTAAACCTTGCTGTTTTTTTTCAAATATTTTTTTGTTTTGTATCCAATCTAGATTAAATTCGTCGATTACGTATTATATTCTGACAAAATATGATTGAAAAATATTTTGACATTAACCGCCTTTATGGGAAAATACTGCGATATTATGTTGCCAAAAAACACTACTCAAGGGAAGAAGCTAACTTCATCGCACAAAAAATCATTCAAAAAGAACGAAATAGACGAATGTGCAAAAACACCCACTGCAAGCATTTGCTAAATGACCATGTAAGAAACTATGACTCGTGCCTCGTAGAATCGTGCACATGTGAAAAATTTACTCGTTAGGATCGTTCGCCTTCTATCTTTTGCACAAAAGCCCTAAGTGAGAATGGTTTTTGCAAAAAGTCTACTTTTTTCTTTAGTTGCTTTGTGTTGTCACTTCCGGTCAACGCGTAAGCGGACGCAAATATGATTTTCTGCTTTGGGTTGACTTCGAGAATCTTCTCTGCTACCTCGGAGCCTGACTTTTTTGGCATTGATTGGTCCAACACCACAACATCAAATGGGGATTCGTCAAGCGAGTCAAATTCTGTTCTTTTGATCTCTTTGCGATATTTTTCTAGGCATTCTGAGCCGTCTCGTGTTATAACGACATGGTGGCCATATTTTCGCAAAATTCTGTCATACTGAGTTGCTGTAAACTGGTTGTCCTCCGCAATTAGTATGTTCAAACTCATGTCTATGGTTTTATTGTTTGGCGTTTTAACCCTAGTCTGTTCTATTCAAACACACAATGTGAACACGGAAACCTAGTATAGGAAGAACAACAAATGATATTGTATGCCTGAAATATCTGACTTGGTAAAAAAAGGAAAAAGTCTTCTTGTTGAAGGAAACTTTGAAGACGCGCTGGCGTATTTTGAGCAAGCCCTCTTGTTGAACAAAAATGATCCTGACATCTGGAATCAAAAAGGTGTAGCACTGCGAAGCCTTGGGCGATACGATGAGGCGCTGGAATGTTTTAACAAATCCCTTGAAATAGACCCTGCCGACAAATACTCCTCGTGAACCATTACTGGAAGTCCAGTCGCCTCTCTCTGGTTCAACGATCGAGCTTTTGATTTCTGCAGACGTGAATCCCCGTAGTTCCTGCGGTATTTTGTCTGAACTCAATCCAATTTTGGCTTTTACGTGTTGACTGGTAGAAGTTCATATCTTTAGCACGACATTCTTCCACTTTACCTGGCTTTGACATTGAGTGTTTTTTGTGAATTTATCGTATTTGACAAGGTGATCATTACATAATTGCCTGCATTCGTCCGGATAAATCCGGTTGGTCTTTTGCCGTCAAAGTCTATAAATTCCATATTAAGAGCACATAGTCTTTGTCGTTGACAAAGGAATGATTATTATCTCAATCAAACACTTTTGTAAATAAAGAATTGAATAATATTGAAAAGATTTTGAGTCAGGCATTTGATTTGTGTGAAGACGGTGATCTTGAAAAGGCAATAAAGCTATACGATCGCATACTCAAAATCGACCCAAACAATGTCAATGCGTTAATTGACAAGGGAGTGGCATTGCAGAACCTTGACAAACTAAAGCAGGCGTTGATTTGTTTTGAAAGTGTGCTTAAAATTGATCCAAAGAACATCACCGCACTTGTCAACAAGGGCTCAGTACTGCACGGACTAGGTGAGTACAAAAAAGCAATTCTGTCTTATGATGAAGCAATACTGCTTGATAAAAAATGCACGATGGCACTTGCATACAAGGGATTGTCCCTTGGAGAACTGGGCTCAGTCGAAGACGCACTCAAATATTTCAAAAAGGCGTTGCGAATAGACAAGGATTACGATGTTGCCCTAATAAACAAGCAGATAGCGCAAAATTTGCTAAAAAAATCAAAGTCTGCCTAACCCGATACTAGTTGCAAAAACCTGGTATTGTCATATAATTTTGCAAACGCCTTGTGGTCTTTTGTCTTTATTCTGAATTGTTGGGAAACGCTTACTGCCTTGGCAAGCGTATCTAGGGAATCATCGATATTGTTTAGCATTGCAAGACTTGCCGCCTTGTCAAACAACACCTCGCCGTTTTCTGGATGGCTTCCTAAAATTATATTGCAACAAGACACCGCATCTGCATAACTCCCTAGCGAAAACAGGATGCGCTCTTTGTGGTATAGTGTGATGGGGTCATTTGGGAGTGTCTTTAGTATTTGATTGCAGTAACTTGTTGCCTCCTCATATCTTTTCATCTTTCTTAGAGATGAAATCTTGTTTGTTAGCGTAGTCTTGTCGTCTGGAGTGATTTGCAGTACCTCATCATAACACAATATTGCGTTTTCATGATCCTTTAACTTGCTTAGTGAATACCCCTTATTGTTTAAGGCGACAATGTTTTTTGGATTAATCGTAAGCACTTTGTCATACATTGATACGGCATCTCGAAATCTTTTTTTCAAAAACAGACGATTTGCGTCTTCCAGGGTTTTTTCAACTGACATTTCAAATCCGCTAAAACACTGTTACGTCGCCAGGGGCTGGCTCTCGTCTCTGAGATTCATGGTGTTCGACAAATTCCTTATGTGATGCTTTTTGATGCTCTCGTAGTTCTTCTATGGTGTCAAAGGCGTTATTGCAAAGATAGCATTTGGGTTTGTATTCATCGACAATTGGGAGTACCATGGGTTTGTTTGTCTTAAAACCTACTTAATCTTTCACATCAATTCATGGCAGATTTGTTACTTTTTACATACCAAAGTTCCATAATGTTAAATATTGTCTAAAGTTGCATTCATGTATGCAAAAATTGGGATTTCTAATGTCAATACTGCTCTTAGCAGCAGTAATGGTTGGACCAATCGGACTTTCGTTTGCGGAAACGGATGCAAACTCAAATGCTACGTCAACAGATACTGCAAAAACAGAACAAATGACGCAAAAAATGGAAGAAAAGAAACAAAAAATTCAGTCAAGAGTAGATGAAAAAGTAACACAACTAAAGGAAAAGGCGCTAAAAAAACAACAAACTCTTGATGACATAGTTGCGTATAGAGCACAAAAACTGCAAGAAATGAAATCTGCAAAAGAAGGCAAGATGGCAAAAAAGCAAACACAGACAGAACAGAAAATGACCGAAATGAAAACAAAAGCAGAAGAAAAAATGACTGCAAAGAAAGTAAAAACAGAACAAAACATTGCAGACAGAAAAGCAGCGTTTGACGAAAAGATGGCAAAGATGAGGGCGCAAGTTGAAGACAAGATGGCAAAAAAAGCAGCAATGATTGACAAAAAAATGGCAGAAAAAAGAGCAATGTTAGACGAAAAGATGGCTGCAATGAAGGCCAAAACTGAACCGAAATCTCCAAGCAAACCAGCTACATCCAACAGCACCGAAAACTCATAACCAAAACTAGCATTTTTTATTTTATAATCAAAAATCCTCAATTATTCTGTAGTTACCAATTTATAGTAAAAGCACTATGTC
>JAHEXS010000042.1 GCA_023252015.1 Candidatus Nitrosotenuis sp.
TCTCCGGGCTTCTCCTCTCAGAGCCCGTACCTGTTATAGCCTTGGTGGGCCATTACCTCACCAACAAGCTGATAGGCCGCAGTCCCATCCTATGGCGATAAATCATTTCAATCATAAACCGTTCCAGGCATTGTGATCTATCGGGTATTATTCTCAGTTTCCCGAGGTTATCCCCGTCCATAGGGTAGATTGACTACGTGTTACTGAGCCGTCTGCCTTGTATTGCTACAACGACTCGCATGGCTTAGTACCAATCCGATAGCAGTCAGGTCCGGCAGGATCAACCGGATTCGTTTATCGTATTTAGAAGTAATTTTATTGGGAATTGGTCGGAATGCACATTTCATGTCTTCAAACTTCGGATAAGACCTGTAGGTCAAACCCACATTTTGTATGCGTAATTGGAGGCCTGTAAATCACCCAATGGATCAATTCCAACAATCATTACAAGCGCCGCCTTGCTATTACGTATGCAAAAACTGAATCAAAGCGAAATAATATAAACCATGCCAAAAATTACAATTTTTTCCTTGTTTTTGCGATCACTAATATTAATCTGCCAGCAGATTTTTTATTGTTGTCAACATTGGAGAATTACAAAAAGAAAACCAAAAAGTCTGGATTGCTTTTTGCAAAGTCTAAAAAATTTCATGTCAACGGTGTAAGTCACAACATCAGATTTTTTGAGCCGTATCCGTTTGTTACAAAATCAGCTAAAGGAAAATTTCTGCAGGATGTAGATGGAAACAAGTATGTAGATTACTGGATGGGTCACTGGAGTTTGATTTTGGGTCATGCGCATCCTGCTGTTTCAAATCAAGTAAAAAAACAACTTCCTGCTTGCTGGATGCATGGAACTGTAAATGAGATGACAGTATCATTTTCTGAAATAATACAAAAGGCAGTTCCTGTTGCAGAAAAGATTCGCTATGTTTCATCTGGAACTGAAGCAACGATGTATGCTGTCAGAATTGCTCGAGCGTTTACTGGTAAAAAAATAATTGCAAAGATAGATGGCGGCTGGCACGGATACACATCTGATCTTCTAAAGTCAGTGAACTGGCCATTTGATCAACAAGAAAGCAAGGGGTTAGCAGACGACTTGCATGTTGTTTCCATGCCGTACAATGATTTACAAAAATCACTTGAGATTCTAAACTCTGTAAAAGACGATCTTGCCGGAGTAATAATAGAGCCAGTTCTTGGAGGCGGTGGATGCATTCCGGCAACCAAGGAATATCTTTTAGGAATCCAGGAATTTGTACACAAAAACAACGCGCTGTTTTTGCTTGATGAAATTGTAACTGGTTTTAGGTTTTCGTTTGGTTGTCTTTACAAAACAATGGGTCTTGACCCAGACATTGTAACCTTGGGAAAAATTGTTGGAGGAGGATTTCCAATCGGAGTCATTTGTGGAAAGGATACCATAATGGATATCACAAATACAAGCTCGCACAGCAAAACTGACCGCTCGTATATTGGAGGAGGAACATTTTCTGCAAACCCGCTAACAATGACTGCAGGTCGTGCAATGCTTAGTCATCTTAAAAAAAATAATTCACTGTATGGAAAGATAGGTGCACTAGGAGAGCGTACAAGAAGAGAATTAACCAAAGTCTTTGACGGCAAAGTTGTTACAACAGGAAGGGGTTCTTTGTTTATGACCCATTTTCTTTCAGGTGGAATATCAGAAATAAAAAGTGCGCAGGACGCCTCAAAGTGCGATGGTAAGATGCTTCAAAGATACCACTTTGAGATGATAGCAAATGACGGCATATTTTTCCTGCCGGGAAAGCTTGGAGCATTTTCTGCAGTACATTCCCAGTCAGATGTAAAGGACTTGATCTGTGCATCGCAGCGTTTTGCTTCTACAATTTAGAAAAAGATAGTAAATCTAATAACTAACAGACTGGAAAACATAATGTGAACAAGTTAGCAGTTTTTTCTATAGTCGGTTTATTGTTAATTCCAATTGGATATAGTTTAGCATTTGCAACAAACTGGGATGTTACCATACCATCAGGAGCTGCAGACCCTACCAATGCAGAGAAGAGGTTTTTCTACAGTCCTTGGGAGCTGACAGCTGAAGTAAATGACAAGGTGCAATGGGGCAATGCAGATACTGCTGCACACACAGTGACAAGTGGAAAAAATGCCACATCTGATGGAATTTTTGACAGCAGTCTTATTTCACCTGGAAAATCATTTTCATACACATTCACACAAGCTGGAACATTTGATTATTTTTGTGCTGTCCATCCATGGATGATAGGAACTGTTAATGTAAAGGGAGTTGAGGAAATGAAAGTCCTCCACAATGTTGGCTCTGATGCAGGTGATGGCAAGACAACTTTTGATGTAGAATATTCTTTGAATAAGGTTCTTGCGAGTGCCAAAGTAGATCAAAAAGAAAAGGCTGTGACTTTCACAATGGCAGGAGTTGGAAATGACGGCGACAAGTTCGTTGTAAAGTTGCCAAAGAGTCTACTTGCCGGTCCTTTGCTAGTGTGGGTTGACAATCAACAGATAACAGATTTTGAGCAGACAGATGATGGTGGCATCAATACACTGACAATTCCGCTTACTGCAAAATCTGAAACAGTGACAGTGGTTGGAACCAACGTAGTTCCAGAGTTTGGCCCAATCGCGGTATTAATCCTTGCAGTTGCAATAATAGCTACAGTTACAATCTCTGGAAAAATCACCATACCAAAATTCTAGTGAGTTACTGAATTTCGAATTATTTCGTAGATTGATTCAGGTTTTCATATAAACATATTTCAGCAAATTAGCTTAGATTTCATAGGTTCAGCTGAATAGAAGATATGAACAAATTGTACCTAGTATACGTATGAAAACAATTGAAACCAAGCCGCTAATTCCGCTAAAAGAGGTTCGAGCTTCTTTTAGGAAAGTAGTTGCATTTGACCTTCTATTTTTCGGGTTGGGTGTAATTACAGGCATTGGAATTATAGCAGGATTTCTACTTTCTTAGAACCTGCTGTATTTCCTATTTTTTTTAATTTCTACTATCTGTGACAAAAAAGTTTTTGCAAAAAAATCTGGCATATGTTAGTTTTATATTAACAGCCACCACAGGTTTACACGTGCTAGAGAAACTTATCAAAGACAGCAACGCACTGCAAAAAGCCATCGCAGGAGAGGAACTAGGCTACAACGATGGCCTAGAACTGATGCAGTATGACAATCTCTACATGCTGGGTGCTGCAGCAGATTTGGTAAGGCAAAAACGAGTAGGCGATACAGTTACCTTTGCGGCATCATATTATCTGAATTATACAAACGTATGCGCGGCAAGCTGTCAGATGTGTGCGTTTTATCGAAAGGGGAATGAAAGCGATGCATATACTTTAACACCACAAGAAATTGAACAAAGAGTAGGCCTTGCAAAAGAGATGGGTGCCACCGAAGTTCACATTGTTGGCGGATTCCATCCTGACTTGGGATTGGATTATTATGAAGCGATGATGAGGACAATAAAAAAGACTCATCCAGAAATGAACATCAAGGCATTTACTGCTGCAGAAATTTTCTTTATTGCAAGACTAACACATAATTCTGTCAAGGAAGTTCTTTCCAGACTAAAAGCAGCAGGTCTTGATTCAATGCCTGGAGGAGGCGCAGAACTTTTCCATCCAGAAATAAGGGACAAGATTGTCAGGGGCAAGTGCTCCGGACAAGAATGGCTTGACAC
The DNA here is from genome assembly GCA_023252015.1 of Candidatus Nitrosotenuis sp. Classification (GTDB taxonomy): domain Archaea; phylum Thermoproteota; class Nitrososphaeria; order Nitrososphaerales; family Nitrosopumilaceae; genus Nitrosotenuis. The sequence continues at coordinate 3,716 of JAHEXS010000042.1, forward strand.
CATAGAGCAAGCTCACAACCTTGGAATCAAAAGCAATGCTACCATGCTTTTTGGACACATCGAAAAACCAGAACACATAGTTGATCATCTGATGAAATTAAGAGAGGTTCAAAAAAGGACGCATGGATTTCTTACTTTTATTCCTCTAAAGTTCAGCTTGGAACACACAGAGCTTGAACAAAAGGGACTAGTTACTAGTGAAAGCGCATCAACATATGATCTTAGAGTAATTGCACTTTCACGTCTTATGCTGTCAGGACATTTGGACAACATTTCTGTTTACTGGGTCGCACTTGGCAAGAAACTTTCCCAAGTTGCATTAGCTCATGGTGGAAACGATCTTGTCGGTACAGCCTTTTCTGAAGAAATTTATCGTGCTGCTGGAAAGGGAACAAACTCTTCAATTCTAGAGCTTGCAAACATGGTAAAAGAAATTGGCAGAGTGCCAGCACAGAGAGACACGTTTTTTAGAATTTTAAAAAGATTCTAGGTCTGCGCAGGCTTTTGCGTCACAGTCTTTCCTGCTCCGCCCTTTTTTCTTTTTAGACCAGCGCTTATCAAAGTGATTAGAAATCCAAGTGCAGCAATGTATCCGAACATGACTGCAATCTGATGATAGGTTGACTGGGTTTCCAAAAGCAGGGCTGCTTCCTGTTCTGTAACATTTCCCCTGGCTACTGGCATTGTATTATTCAGATATAGAGAAACTGTCATGCCAACGACAAGCATTGAAATTCCAACAGAAAAGATTCTCTTGTCCATACTCAGTTGTCATTTTTACATCCTATAATCTTTAAGTTTCATTACAAGGATAATTTGATTATGAGATGGTCTGGTTGGCCACTAACTGTTGTCATAATTGCAATTTCGCTTACAATGTCATATGTACTGTTTCAGTTTGGAATATTCTTCTTCTTTCTTCCAATAATTTTTCTTCCGTTTCTAAAATTTGTCAAGATAAAGTCAGTAACAGCTGGTAGGATTTCATGCCCTAATTGCGGATTGCAATCTCATGGAAACTATTGTCCTCATTGTGGAACAAGACTAGTGTAAATTATGCGTGTTCCTTTAATTGTTGTAACGCAATAATATGAATAGGTAGGCAGGAAGATCTAGGCTCATATCTACCCTGATACCAACCCGCTTATGTGAACCTGCTTACCTGATTTACAATATTTGTTTTGTATACATTAAAAAATTTTCCATTCTTTCATCTATACAGTTGCCGGAGCAATTCTAAGATCAAAATCAGGGACAAGACCCTTTTCTGTTGCAAATTTGAATAGTGTCCTAATCGAGCTCTCGCCCAGAATCCCCATTTCTATTGTGATGTCATTTACATACATCCTTACAAATCGTTCAATCAGTGAGCGCGGTTGGCCACGTCCGTATTGCATTGCATAATCCAGCGCTTCGTTTACTCTATTCATTCCGTATACTACGGATTCGCGAAAATAATCATCGAATTTTTTTATCATTTCAGGCCCCAGATGATTGCTTATCACGTTGATTCCAAGAGGAACAGGCAATCCACCTGTGGAATCGCGCCACCAAGAACCAACGTCAAGCAGTTTGGTTAGTTTATTCTGGTCGTATGTAATCTGCGTTTCATGTATTACCAGTCCTACATCAACATCACCACGTTCTACGGCAGCTGGAATGTCAGAAAACTTCATTTCAACATAATCAAACTTTCCAAGCATTAGTTGTAAAAGCAAAAATGCCGAAGTCAGTTTGCCTGGAACTGCAATCTTTGCTTTTTTAATCTGATCCACAGACAGATTTTGTTTTGATATCACTATGGGACCATATCCTTTGCCAAAGCTTCCTCCACTTCTAAGTATTGTATAGTCTGGAATGTACGCACATGCATGTACAGAGACTGCGGTCACATCAAGCTCGTGTTTTACTGCCCTCTTGTTTAGCGTCTCAATGTCTTCAACCACGTGATTTACTTTGAAATGTGGTGATGTCACTTTTCCTGTAAGCATTCCATAAAACATGAAAGCGTCGTCAGCATCTGGTGTGTGTCCCAGTGTGATTTCCATAATCATAATTTTTAGCTCTATTATAAATATCAAGTTATAAAAAATAAATCGTGTCAACAATTGTCGCATTTGAAAAAGAGATCAAGCTTCAGCCAAGTTTTGTTCAAAACTTTGTTTCACAAAAACAGCTTTCCATCCCAAAACAAAAACAAGCAATTTTTTGTGGCACAGGAGACTCTTTTGTATCTGCACTGCTTGCAGAGGCATTTTCTGACTTTAGAGCAAGGGCTTTAGATCCACTTGATTCGTTAAAAAACAAAAAACTGGCAAAAAATAAGGATTTGTATCTGATATCAATTTCTGGTAACACAGTATCAAACATCAATCTTGCAAAGACTGTAAAAAACACCATAGCCATAACAGCACACAAGCAAAGCAGGTTGGTTAGTGCTTGCAAAAAATCAATTCTTCTTCAATATCCAAATTCTGGAATCTTTACTGCTGGAAGCATAAGTTTTCTTGCCAGTGCATTAACATGCATCTCTCTTGTATCAAAAATAAAGATACAAAGTGTTTCCAAGATCTATAAGAAAGCAGAAATCCAATGTAGAAAAATAAGACTGAGAGGAAAAATCTTCCTGCTTGGTAACATCCACACCTTTCCTGTGGCCATGTTTGGAGCAGCCAAACTTTACGAAGTGCCAGGTCTTGATGCACATTATGAGAGAATAGAACAGTTTTCTCACATGGGTTTGTTTTCTGCAAAAAAAGGAGATACTGTAATAATTTTTGAAGAAAAAAACAAATACAATTCCAAGCTTGCATCAAATCTCAAAAAATACGGATTACATGTAGTACGACTAAATCCCAGTACAAGAAACATCCAAGAAACTGTTTTGTTTTTTATTTTTGTCTCAGAGTTTATTGCATTATTTCATGCCAAGAAAAAAAATCAGAAAGATTGTTTTTTTGTTACAGCCAAGAATCTAAGAAAAGCTAGCTCTTCCATGATCTATTGATCTTGGATCGATTTCTTGAGAAGATTTAATACCGGCTCTAGAACGATTTTTTTTATTCATGAAGTTCAAGGCAACAGAACAGATCCTAAAGATCATTGGCAACAAAAAGAACATCCGAAACTTTGGTGTCATTGCTCATGTAGACCACGGAAAAACAACCATGAGCGATAGCCTTTTGGCATCATGTGGTATCATCAGTCCTTCTGTTGCAGGTCAAGCCCTTGCCCTGGACTCTATGAAACTTGAACAAGACAGACAGATGACGATTGTTCAGGCAAACGTTACCTTGCTTTACGAAGCAAGTGGCGAAGAGTATGTCATCAACATGATTGACACACCAGGACACATTGACTTTACAGGACGTGTCACAAGAAGTCTCAGGGCAATTGATGGCGCAGTAGTGGTATCAGATTCCGTAGAAGGAATCATGACACAGACTGAAACCGTAACAAGACAAGCCCTTGAAGAAAGAGTCAGACCGGTTTTGTACATCAACAAAATCGATCGTCTCATAAAAGAACTAAGACTTCCTCCAGAAAAAATGCAAGAATGGCTTGTGGATATCATTACCAATTTTAACAGATTAATCGACATTTACGCAGAACCAGAGTACAAGGAAAAATGGAAGGTAAGCATCCAAGATGGAAGTGTTTCATTTGGTTCTGCAAAGGACAGATGGGGATTTAATGCAGATATAATGAAAAAGAAAGGAATTTCCTTCAAAGACATCTATGCAGCTTATTCAGAAGGTGGTGACCTCAAAGCACTTGCAGAAAAAGCTCCATTGTATGACGCAGTACTTGGAATGGTTGTAAAACATCATCCACCACCTGATGTTGCACAAAAATACAGAATTCCAAAAATTTGGAAAGGCGATTTAGAATCAGATCTTGGTAAAGCACTTTTGAATTGCGATGATAACGGTCCGGCTATCATGATGATTGTAAACATGACAGTAGATCCAGCTGCAGGCCCAATAGCTATTGGTAGATTATTTTCTGGCAAACTAAAAGATGGTGACAGGATTCATATCATAGATACTAAGAGAGAGGGAAGAATTCAGTCAGTCAACTTTTTCATGGGCAACCAACGTGAAATGGTAGGAGAGCTTGCTGCAGGAAACATCCCGGCACTTTTGGGATTAGAGCATGCAAGAGCAGGTCAGACACTTTCAAGTGTAGCAGGAATTCACACCTTTGAAGGAATCCAATATGTTTCCGAACCAGTCGTGCAAATTGCTGTAGAGCCAAAGCATCCAAAAGACCTGCCAAAACTTGTTGAAGCTTTACGCAGAATCACAATCGAAGATCCAAACCTTGTTGTAAAAATAAACGAGGAAAGTGGAGAGACGGTAATTGCAGGCATGGGCGTTTTACACCTTGAGATTGCAACCTCGCTCATTGCAGATGCAGGTGTTCAAGTCGTAACATCACAACCATTGATCAATTATAGAGAATCAATAAGAGCGTCGGCAGGTCCTATCATGGCAAAATCTCCAAACAGACACAACAAGATATTCATGAAAGTAGAACCACTTGACGAAAAAGTTGCCGAAATGATAAGAAACGGTACACTAAACGAATACAAGGACAAAAAAGAAGTTGCAGAAATTTTGAGAAATGCAGGATGGGACAGAGAAGATGCAAAACGCATTATGCGCTTTGATCCAAGAGGAAACGTAGTAGTAGATGGCACAAAGGGTGTGCAGTTTGTTCAAGAATCAACAGATTCCATTTTATCAGGATTTGAAGATACGATGAAGGAAGGGCCTCTGACAAGAGAACAAGTAAGAGGATGCAAGTTTACGTTCCATCACTTTGTACCACATGAGGATCCAGCTCACAGAGGTCTGTCACAGCTAGGTCCTGCATCAAGACGTGCATGCATGGGTGTAATGCTTATGGCACAACCAGTTTTATTGGAACCAACACTTGGAATCGAAGTCAGAGTCCCGCAAGAAATGATTGGAAACGTAGCTGGTGTGATTTCAGGAAAGAGAGGTAAAGTTTTGAACATGGAACAAAAAGGTGTGATTCACATTCTTACTGGAGAAATGCCAGCTTCTGAAACTTTTGATCTTTCTGAAGTTATGAGAGGACAAACAGCTGGAAAGGCAATGTGGAACACTCACTTTAAGGCATGGACGCCTGTTCCAAACTCTGTCTTGCTAACAATCATGGCAGAAATCAGAAAACGAAAAGGATTGAGTCCAGACCCACCTACTGCAGACGAA
>JAHEXS010000004.1 GCA_023252015.1 Candidatus Nitrosotenuis sp.
ACAAATAGAACTATACCAAAATAAGCTACAAGTCCTACCAACGTAAGAATTAGCGTAATTTTCACTCATTATGGTTTTTTTGTGTCAGTTAAAAATTCTAGGACTAAATATTGGTATGAGGACTATTCTTTGTTGAGTCTAACAACTGCACAAAAGAAAATCGTCGTCGGATCGTTTCTTGGATGGTCACTTGACGGTTATGACATAGTTTTGATGCTCCTTGTAATTCCTTCAATTAGCCAGTTGTTTTTTCCATCAGGAAATCCAGTGTTTAGTATAATGGCAACATTTGCGTCATACACCATTACTTTGATAATGAGACCAGTGGGATCGGTAATTTTCGGAATCTACGGAGACAGATTTGGCAGAAAAAGATCAATGGTAATTACAATTCTTGGCTTTTCAGTTGCCACATTTACAATCGGCTTGCTGCCAACATATGCGACAATAGGAATCATGGCCCCAGTTCTTTTGATAATGATTCGCATCGTTCAGGGAATATTTGCAGGTGGGGAGTGGGGTAGTGGTGCAGTCATAACAATGGAAAGCGTCCCTAAACAAAAAAGGGGATTTCTTTCAGGATTTTTGCAGAGCGGTTTTTCATTTGGGTTTTTGTTGGCAGCAATTGCTTTTGATATCACCACAGTGATGTTTCCAGGACAGATGTTTGAGCAGATTGGCTGGAGAGTTTTGTTTTTTACCGGAATAGTGCCAGGCTTTGTTGCGTTGTTTGTCAGGCTCAGCATGGTTGAATCCCCAATGTGGGCTGCAAAAAACAAATCAGGTGCGCTTGAGAGATCGCCCCTAAGGACAGTTATCCTAGGCAAGAAATACAGAAAAGAGTTCCTCCTGTGCGCCGCCATAATGACAGGACTAGTTTACATGTATCATGGCTCAATTAGCATTTTACCCACATATTTGCAGCAGTTTGGCCAGTTTGACAAAGAAGATGTTGCAAAAATCATGATTTGTGCAACTGCATCATCTTGGATTGGTATGGTTATCACAGGTTGGATTTCGCAAAAAACTGGAAGAAAAAAAGCAATACTGTTTTTTGTTACAGCATCAATCGTAGTATCAGTACCGCTTGCAGATGCAATTTTAAACAAATCAAGTTTTGTTTTCACATACGTTGCGATATTTGCTTTTGTGGTATCAACTGCATCAGGTCCTATTCCCGCGTTTTTTTCTGAGAGATTCCCAACACAGGTAAGAAATAGTGCTGCAGGCTTTTCTTACAATGCAGGATTAATTTTTGGTTCTTGGTCACCTTTAATTGCACTAAGTCTGATGTCAAGCGTTGAGAAAAGCTTGATCCCACTTGCACTTGGTGCAAACATAATCATTGGCGCAATAATCGTTATCATACCAACCATACTCAGCAAAGAAACCAGGGATGTTGAGATGGAATGATGTTACATAATCATAATGAGAAGATCATTGGATTTGTCCATTGGAATAATCATTGATAACAATACAATAACCATCATCATAAATTGGATAAATCCAATAATATACCCATGTCAAGCCAGGCAAAGTGGAAGAACGTCACGGTATTGATATGAACTTGTAGCGGTTACCATGTAAAGCCAAAACAGGATTAAGTTCAGACAGATTACCGCATGAACTGGGAATGCATACATGTAGAGATCAAAAGCTCGGTCGTTGAGGCAGAAAGCGACTACCGGATTTCAAGTAGCAAGTTCACAAATAAAAATAGCCCAAAAATTGGATCGCAGTCCACTCAGGTGTGAAATATTGTTTACAGCCTTCTAGTAATAGAAGATCGCCCAATAAGGTCATCATGATAGGCTATTGCGTAAAATGCAGAGCAAAGCGCGAGATGGCAGGTATGAAACCAGTCACTCTCAAGAACGGAAAACCGGCAACAAAGGGAACATGTCCTTCATGTTCAACTGCCATATTTAGAATAGGAAAGGCATCGTAAGCCTTTTCCCGAACTTTTTTAGTAATACCACTGATCGGTGTTTCCATTCCATAATGAACGGAGTGGTGATGGGTCTTTTCCAATTTCTTCCTTGATACGGTTTTCTAGTGCAAAAAACATGTTTTCTAGCGCATCAACACCTCCGTCTGCATAAAGCTCCTTTCCAATTTCCACTATTCGTTCTTTGGTTTTAGGTATTTCTGGAGAAGTGGTATTTTGAAGACACAGGGTTAACAAATCAATCATTTCTTCCTCTAGCATGAAATCCATGGAGGTATGGATTTTTTGGCACATAAATTCTTTGAGCCTAGTCATGCTAAACAAGAAAATGAAATCATGTGGTATTTTGTATACCTCTACACTTTTCATTAAAATTATAATTTTATAAATATGTAGGGGTAACTAATTTCATGGTAATAATCAAGAAAAAAGTACTCAAGAATCAAACATATTATTACCTAGAACATAGCATTAGAAAGGGCAATCAAGTGCAGAAAAAGGAGATCTATCTAGGTAAGAAAATTCCTTCAAACATCAACAAACTCAAAAAAGATTTTCTTGATGAGATTTATCGTGAGAAATGGTTTATCGACATTGATAGAATCAAGATAAACTTTTCAAAAGAACACAAAGCAATGCCAAAGTCGGCAAGAGAAAAAGAACTGGAAATTTTTGCCATTAAATTTACTTATGATACTCAGAGAATAGAAGGCTCAACACTTACCTACAAGGAAACTGCTGACCTCTTGGAAAGAGGCATCACTCCAAAAAGCAAACCTGTCAGAGATGTAAAGGAAGCAGAAGCACACATGGTACTTTTCTATGAAATTATGAAAACAAAAAAAGAACTATCCATACAAGTAATACTGTACTGGCACTGGAAACTATTCCAGCTTACAAAACCAGACATTGCTGGCAAGATAAGAAAGCACCAAGTTGCAATATCTGGCAGCAAATTCATACCGCCATCACCAGTTGAAGTAACTCCAATGTTAGATGATTTTTTCAAATGGTACAAAACAAATCAAAAAACACTGAATGTCGTAGAGCTTGCCGCTCTTGCACATCTGAAATTTGTAACAATCCATCCATTTGCAGATGGTAATGGTAGGATTTCAAGGCTAATCATGAACTACATACTGAACAAAAAAGATTACCCAATGCTTGACATTCCATATGAGGGCAGAAATGGTTACTACAATGCTATTGAGAGATCCAATGTGAAAAACGAAGACAGAATATTTCTCCAATGGTTAGTGAAAAGATATGTCAAAGAATACCAAAGATACCTCAAATAGATCAAAGTATTGGATGGTCTAAGCTAATGACTGTATTCCGATATTCAGTTTTTCACAGCCAGAGTGCACGGGGTCATCTGCATAGTGGGCACATTTGGAACAGAGAAATTGGATTGGCTGATTACATACTTGGCAGTACTTTTTTACCTCCAGAGGATTGCCACAGTTTCTACAGCTATCGATTCTCAAGAATTACTCATCATAGGATCTTAGTATTTGATCTTTTCCATATAGAAAATACAGTGAAAGTTGGTATGTGAGTTAGCCTAGCTTGTGATGGAGCGTATCTTGTCGTGGATTTGCGCCAAAATCAGTTCTGCCTTTTCTTTGTTTTCAAACGACTCTACCTTGTTGTCCATTATTGCGTCAATTTCATAGCTCTTGTCCACAAGAACTCGCGCAACGTGTTCATCCAGCGTGCCATTGCCCATCAAATAATATGCAAAGACCGTACTCTTTTGTCCGATTCGGTGCAATCTGTCTTCTGCTTGTAAGTGAATTGCGGGACTCCAGTCGAGCTCTGCAAATATCACATATTTTGCACGAGTCAAATTAATTCCAACGTTTCCTGCGCGTAGTCCGGCAATCATTAATTTTGTTTCGCCATTTTGGAACGAGTCTATGCTGTTCTGTCTTTCTTTGTCTGATTGTCCTCCTATGATTGACGCGGGCTTGAATTCTGCAAGGCTTTGGTGAAGAAGCGAGTGAATTGCCTTGTGATGGCAAAAGACAACTACGCTTTCCTCGATTTCCATTATGTTTTTAACAAAATTAATCACGTGTGGTAGCTTGGCAACACCTGCCACCTGTCTTTCGCTTTGTATTGCTCGCTGATACGCAGTAGACGCATCAAATGCGGTTTGTGCTGCCTTTCGGTCATCCTCAAGCTTTTTCCAAATTTTTTCAAGTTCTTTGTTGTAATAGTTGATATCGGAGTCGATTATTTCCTTGTGTCTGATTTTTTCTTTGAGCTCCTGCAGCACATCTGTTTTTTTCCGTCTTAGCATCACATGTTTTTGCAACATGTTACGAAGTGATTCTCGCTTGTTCTCAAGTACTATTGCCTTTCCTTTTTCGTTTATGTAGCAGAAATATTCACAAAATTCCTTAAAGCTTCCAAGCAGTCCTGGACGCAGAATATCAACGATGGGCCAAATTTCAGAGCCACGATTGTATATCGGAGTACCAGAAAGACCGATTCTGTACTTTACTGATTCCAGTGCAGAGAGTTTCTTTATCGCGTGATATTTTTGCGTTGTTTTTGATCTGAGGTTTTGCACTTCATCACATACAATTGTTTTGAGGTTTAGTTTAGCAAGATCCTTGTATCTTTTGAATAACAGTTCATAATTGATTATGTAAAAATCGTATTTTCCCAAGTCCTCGGATTTTCCAACTCGGATAATTGTAGAGGTTGGTGGCTTGCCATCGATTAGTCGGCCATTTCTGCTTTTTAATTTCAAAAACTTTTCAATTTCTCGCTGCCAGTTATTCAGAGTTACAAGCGGTGCAACAATCAGTGCTGGGAAGGTACCCTGTTCGGTTCCAACATAGGATAGTGTTTCAACAGTTTTTCCAAGGCCCATTTCGTCGGCAAGTAGTGCATTGCCAGAAGACTTGATCAGAAAGTCAAGCCCCTCTCGCTGAAAGTTCAGCAGGTTTCCCTTGAACTGCTTTCCGGGGTTTGCCAGCTGTAGCTTTTCGATTCGCTTCGGCTTTTTTGGCTCAGGCTTTGTAGGTGTTGGAAGCTTTTTTTGCCAAATGGTCTTTGAGAGTATTTCAAGTGGGTATCTGTCCATTATCCATTTTATTTGCAAGACGTTTTTTGGATCGTCAGGTACTATTGCTTCGAATTCACCATCGCCGTACCAAGCTTGCGGAATTATTCGTGACACCATAGCAACTGCGCGTTCCCCAGTTACCTTCCAGCTCCACGTGCCGGAAAACTTGTCCAAAACATATTCCAATGTACCAAAGCTAGTCATGGTCGTCAATGATCTTCGTTGAATTGTTTTTTAGGTTTATGAATCTTGAGTTTACCACACAGCATATCAATAGTTTGAACTTTTGAATAAGAATTATAGAAAAAGGAGGCTTTTAGATGGATTTTTGAATCAATTAAACACCAGTACGATGTTTTTTCTAATATTTACCGTTTTGAACGAAAATTAAGATCGTTATGGTTTACTCGTGCTTGTGCATCTCAGAATCCACATGACAGTCACAGTTGCACAGTTCGGTTTTATGGTCATTTTGACAGTCAATGCACTCATAGTGCCGATGTTTTTCACAGTTACCGCAGATCATTATTCTAATAGATCAATACATTTTGTCATATTTTAGGACTACTTTCAAAGGTCGATTTCACTTTTACCCAAAATGGGCATTGTCAGTTCATTATACTTCACTGGATCGATTTCCTTTGCAAAGTTTTTGTCTATATTAATTAGATAGACAGAGTTCAGCTTTGCGTTCACAATATCATCATATGCAATTGGTGGGTTTTTGTAAAACCTATCACATAGAGACTTTACTTTTTTAATTTCAGATTCAGGTCTTAGAGTAGAAGGGTTTAGGAAAATCTTGTTTATCGGCAGCATCCCGATTACTGGTGTTGCAAGCGAAAACTTGGTGCAGTACTTGCTATAACGGGCAACCTTGCTTACAATTCTAGAGACATAGTAGTCGATGGTATCCAGTGCATGTTCTGGAGGGGTAAAGCCAGTTTCGATTTCAATTATTGATATGTGATCATCTTTTTTTGCATAAACATCGCATACTAGCGAGTCGGTCAGCTGTTTTTCGACATCCACTGTGCATCCATTTGATATCAGATTTGCCGCACAAATCAGTTCAAGTACGGAATGGTTGATTTTTACCAAGTTTTGCTGATATAGATCAATTAGTCTTTGGCGAACAAAGTTTAGTTTCGGTACATCATCCTTTTGCAGACTTGATGCAAGGCGGTCGGTTATCACATAAACATCGTCTTTGAATTTATCTACATCCAAAAAGGTTCAGCATTACATCAGATGGTAGGGTTAATGAAGATACTTGTACGAATATGGATGTATAAAATTAAAAATAATTTACCAGGCTTAGACTGGTTCTCTTACACTTTTGACTTTGGCAAATGCTGTTGGGTCACCGTTGATTGGCTCCACTGTAATCTTGACAGTGTCCTTTGCGGTTCTACCCATTTCATCGCTAACAGTTAGCTCAAATGTGAATGTCTTTGTGTCCCCATTATTCACATCTGGTGCTGCAAATGATGGCTTTGCAATGTCAGATGATGACAATGTTACGCTCTCGCCAGATATCTGAGTCCAGCTATAGTCCAACTTGTGCTTGAGTGGATCTTTTCCAGAGCCAAACAGTGTCACAACAGAGTCCTCATTGACGGTTTGATCCTTGCCAGCATATGCAGTTATTGCCTTTGAGACAAGACCCTTTACTGTGACATCGACGGTATCTGCGTCGCTATCTACAGTTCCATCATTAGCGATTAATTGGAATGTTAGTACTGTGTCCACAGTAACCTTTGGTGCTACAAATGTCACTGATGAGTCAGTAGTTGAAGATAGTATAACGGATGGACCTGCAATTTGGCTCCAGACGTATGTCAATTGTTCTTCATCTTCATCTGTTGCAGAGCCTGCAAGTGTAACAGTTGCATCAACATCTACGGTTTGATCATCACCGGCGTTAGATACTGGTGCAGAGTTAATTGGAAGTACGGTTACTTTGGTTGTGTCCTTTACAGGATGACCATTCTCATCAGCTACTCTTAGTTCAAATACCAAGACCTTAACTTTGCCGTTTGCAACTATTGGTGCTGTGAATGTTGGTTGTGGTTCATCCGTAGATGATAATTCTACTGCTTCGCCGCCAACTTGTTTCCACGAATAAGTCAAATTTTCACTGTCTGGGTCTTCTGCAGAGCCAGTAATTGTAACGTCAGATTGCTCATCTACAGTTTGGTCAACACCAGCATCTGGAGATGGTCTTGCATTATCAGAAGTTACAGTAACGGTTACAGAGTCTGTACTCTCTCCACCATATGGGTCAGTTACAGTCAATTCAAATTCTAAAGTTGAAGATGCACCGCCAGATACCTCTGGTGCCTTGAACTTTAATTCAAACCTGTTTGGAGATACCAGTACAACATCATCGCCGCTAACTTGTTTCCAAGTATACTTTAGTGCATCTCCGTCTGGGTCTTTTGAGCCAGAGCCGTCAAGTATTACCAATCGATTTGACAAAGTATTCTTGTCGCCACCTGCATCGGCTACAGGATTATCGTTAACTGGGCTAACTCTAACAATTACGACGTCAGTGGATGATCCGCCACCATCTGCAACCGAACAAGTAAATCTAAATGCGGTTGGAACTATTTGCCCATTTGGAATTTCTGGTGCAGTGAATGTCGGGTCTGCACTAGTTATGGATGAAAATCTTACAAATGGTCCAAGTGTTTGTGACCACTTGTATGAAAATTCTCTATTAAGTTTATCATCACAAGAGCCGCCTAATTGTACATTTGTTCCTTCGTCAATAGTTTGGTCATCACCTGCATGAGCAGTAATTAATGTGGCCTTTGCAGCGTTGACTTTGATTACAACACTGTCACGTGCCATCCCACCATAACCATCAGCAACAGTAAGTTGGAATCGCAATGTGCCGGAATTTCTTGCCAATGTACTAGTATCGAATGAAGGGTTTTGGTCATTCATGTTGGATAGTTCCACAATTGGTCCGTCGATTTGTGACCAGTGATATGTCAAAGCATCTCCGTCTGGGTCTGAGCCATCACCTTGGAGTGTTACTTCGTCATTTTTGTTTACAGATTGATCAGTACCTGCGTCAGCAGTTGGTGCTTGATTTCTCGGCATGACTGTGATTTTTATTGTATCTTTGTCGGCTGCACCGTAAGTATCAGTAACAGATAATTCAAAACTCAAAATTTTCACTTTACCATTTTCAACATTAGGTGCAGTAAATGTTGGTTCTGCAACGGTTGTTGAGGATAATGCAACTGGCTCTCCACCTACTTGTGTCCATTGAATTGTAAGCGAGTCATTGTCTGGATCAACGCCGGTTCCAGATAAGGTTACAAAGTCGCCTGCTTTTACAAGGTTTTGAGGATGTGTGTTTGCATAGCTAGTGGTTTGACCAAAGGCATGTGGAGACACCATGCTGATAACCAGCAGTGTCATCAAAACTGTGTAAAATTTTATTTGCAACGTTTTTATCGTAAAAATTCCACTGATTAAAAGCTTTCGTTCAATTTTGTCCAATTATGGGATCAGCATTTTGTTTTATCGATCTTTTTTGCATTTTTAGATCAAATGACAGAATTTAGATCGTTTGTCAAAATGTAGTAATTTTTGAAAACGTTGTGGTTGGTCACGACCAAACAGTTCACATATAATTGGAATTACTAAAAAATAACTGATTTACAACTAATGTGATTTTGATATCCGACCTTAACAGAGATTGGTTAAATCCAAACTATTGAGACAAATCATATTTACAGGAATCATGTTTTTTGTAATATTTTGTATTGGATGGGGGTACGCATCTGCATCCCCATTTGATTATCTCGTTAATGTCAAGTTAGAACAATATCAAATTGAATTAGGGCAAAAGCCAGTCATTTTTGGTACGGTTACAGACAATGTGATGAGGCCCGTGTCAGGTGTAGAGGTAAAAATCACATTTGGTGCGAATTCTGCCACAACCATAACGGATTCAACCGGAAAGTTCAGACAGGAATTTCCTGAACAAGCAGACCCAGGAATTTTCTCTGTGAATGTTTTTGCAAAGATGGATGACAAGAATGGGTTTGGGGACGCCACACTTAGAATATCAAAACAACTAACGACGTTTGGCGAGATGTATTATAATTCAAAATTAGTCAACTTTACTGACCAGAAAAAATCCGACCCATACCAGTCGTTGAAGAACAAAAATTATGAGAAATTCCTAAAGGAGAAAAACAAAGCGTATCAAAAGCATCTTGACATAGAAGCAAAAAAGCTACTGTTGCAAGAAAAAAAGGAATTGGCAAATCAGAACCTAAATCAGACGATAATGGAACGAAATCCAGGCCCAGGTAATTTTTCAGGCTACAAATATGACAAGTATATTTCAGAACTAAATCCTATCGTAAGAGACAATATCATAAATCAAATGAACTATACCAAAAAAACAATTGCTGATGCACACATTGCCATGAAGAGTGTTTTGGATAATGGTGGTACTTTGAACGAGGCGAGAAAGGCATTCATGGAGAAACTTTCGACTAAAAGAGACAACTTGGAGAAAACTGCGGATCTAAACGGCACTGAGAATCATTCCAAGATAAAGAAGCATGCAGATAATGGCAGCAAAAAGGTAAAAGGATTGACAGCCAAGAAACTCTACAAGTAATGTATGGATTTTTTGCAAAGTCTACCAAAAATCTAGTTCCAAATTGGAACTGCAAAATTCGATCAAGTTCCGAGAAAGATATAATCAATTGTAGAGTAACTACCCCATGAGAGTAACAAGTGTCGATTTAGGTAGGGGAATCATCAAGAGTCTATCTTCAATACTAGTTGACGAAGAAGGAGTTTCGTTTGAGAGCATTTGGCAAACAATTGAGGACTTTGGAATAAACAGAGAGGACTTGAAGAGACTCAGTCCGACATACAAGGATCTCTACGAGATATACTCGGCAATTCGAGCGTATCGTGTGAGTGTCAAATATCTAAAGGAACTCAAGAACAAGTTTTGATTCGGATGTAGTTTGAACCAAAAAGAGAGCAATGAATGAACATTAATGATCTTAAGGAAAAATGCATCCTAATTGGAGTTTCTGCAGGTATTTTTCTTCCATTTAGATTGCTTGCGAGCCAATACCTTGCAGAACACTGGTTAGGCAATCTTGGCTTTGCCACATCGGTATCTTTGTTGCTATTATTTTTGACCAAGAAAAACAAGCTTGGTAAATTTGGTGAGATTTTGAAGAATCAGATTAGAAAGACAGTGTGGGGAAGGTCATCTGGTTTGATCATTTTTTTGCTATTAGGGTTCACGATTTATTTTGGATCAGTCATCATACTTGTGAATCAAGGAAATACAATATATCGTGACGACAAAGAGGCATTATTCCAAGACATATTCAACAAAGAATCAGCCAATTCTAACCTCAAGATTAATGGGCCAGGCACAAATAGTGAAGAATTCATCGGTTTTTCTCAGATAAGATATGCAGAGTATGTTTTTGCAATATCGTATGCCATACTAAATGACCTAACTGGAGATTGGCTTGCAAGCATACATTTGATTTTGTTTATGGAACAGGTTGAGATGATTGGCCTTTTTTGGCTCTACAGAAAAATGTTCAGGCCAATCAATGCGGTGCGATTTTCTTAATTTATCTTAGTTTGTCTGTTTTGAACAGACAAATTCAGAATACCACACAGTAGGATTTCACTTTGAGTCCACTTGTTCAAAGACAGTATGTTAATTGGTTTTTTTGTCACAGGATTGTTGATTTTTTCCTATCAACAGATAGCCTTTGGGCAAATGGACAAAAATTTGGAAGTAAGAATTCTAAATGGCGCAGCAGACAAAGAAACTGCAAAGGCGTTCTATCCAGATATCCTTCCAATGGAGCCGGGAGACAGCATAACGTGGGTAAATGAGGATTCCAAAGCACACAGCATCACAAGTGGAATGCCAAAAGCTCCTGAATATTCAGGAATGTTTTTTAAAACTGGAAACATTGATGCCCAAAAGTCTGGCTCTGTCAAAATAACAGACCTAAAGGACCATTTTGCATTCTATTATTTCTGCGAGATTCATCCATGGCTGACAGGAAAAATAGTCGTATCGACGGCTCCAGAATCTCAGCCAGACACAGCGCTTCCAATTGCCATAAGCCATACAACATACAGTAAAGGCCAAGATATCCAAGTCGCAGGCAAGGTCGCCGACGATTATGCAAAAATAAGCTATCAACTTTTGGTTTATGACAAAACCAAGTTAATTGACATCATAGAAGGACACTTTAATGATGACGCAACACTAAGTGAAACAATACACACCGACAAACTAGCTAGTGCAAAATACACACTCAAATTAGTTTATGGTCTGCCGACACAAATAGCCAGTACAAGCTTTGATTTGAAAAATACGTCAGAATACAAAATTCCTAGTTGGATTAAAACAGAAGCCAAGTTGTGGTCAAGCAGTGCCATTTCTGACGGAGAGTTTATCCAGACAATACAATACTTGTCAAAAGAAAAGATAATCAACTCTCAAACACAGATTGGCCAATCAAAGGTAATTCCATACTGGATAAAGACAAATGCGTCATGGTGGACAAACGACTTGATTTCAGATACAGAGTTTGTCAGTGCTTTAGAGTATCTGGTAAATGCAGGAATTATCCAAATTTAGTGCCAGTTATTTCTTTGGTTCCAAGTATATCTTAACTGCCTCCAGGTGAGAGCAGTTTGCCTTGAGCCCCTTGCCGTGATGAAACTTGTAGAAATTCTTGTACCCAAGACAGTCACACGAGTCGGATGTTACCATGTAGGACTTAGTAGGGTCAGACGAGGACCTTACTTGATACAGATCATCATCGATCTTGATTACGTTACCTTCCTCAACGAGCTTCTTTGCTTTTTTTATTGTACTTGCACTCAATTACACATCATATGGTATTTGGGATTAGAAAAGATTGCGAATTTTGAATCTTAATTGTAGAAAAAATTTATGCGCGTAAGTCATAAGGCATATCAATGGACTTT
The DNA here is from genome assembly GCA_023252015.1 of Candidatus Nitrosotenuis sp. GTDB lineage: Archaea > Thermoproteota > Nitrososphaeria > Nitrososphaerales > Nitrosopumilaceae > Nitrosotenuis. The sequence continues at coordinate 12,048 of JAHEXS010000004.1, forward strand.
TGATTGGAATATAGATTGGAGCGAAAATTCAACCAGACTCCTGGAGATACAAACATTGCAATACTTGGCTATCTGACAAAGGTTGGAACTTGGATGAATTTGAGACAGATAACTACTGGCACTCCCGGCTCGGATCTCAACAGGGACAGATTAAGGTCAATTTTAGAGAGTTTTAACAAAAAAGGCTTTGTTGAAATTAGAGAAAGTCAAAATCCAAAAGCAAAATTCGAGTACAGGGTAACCGAAAAAGGAAAGACGTCATTCTTAAAATGCGTTAACTTTGAGCCCGATGTCAGATACATTTTGGGATTAAGAGACTTTAAGGATAATTCGCTCTAGTTTATCCACAGCATTGAGTATCCTTGCTCTTCTTCAAAAATCAAATCCATGTTATATTTAAGGCCTAGTTTTTGCATCAGTGACGATAGTTGATTTGACTGTAATTCTTCATCATAGTTTTTTGCAACACATAGAACACGGAATATTCTCTTGTTAGATTTTGACAAGGTTTGTGCAAACTGATCTATTGTCTTAAATGAGACATCGTCAAAGAACTTGACGATAAAATCTCCTTTCTTTGTTGCCACAACAATGTCTACGGTTTCATTTCCTATTGTTTGATTTGTCTTGTATGACAGTTTTCTGCCTTCGGATTTATCGCGTCCAAAAGAGCGCAATTCAGGAAATACGAGGCTTGAGTGGTTTAGAATTTTTTCTATTTTTGTGGTACCTTCTGGTATTGACGTCTCAAAGTTTACAAGATACGACTGTCGGATCAGTTGGTTTTCAATTGTTTTTAATTCTTTTTTGTATGATTGTCCCCTATACGTAATCCACAAAAACAAAAACGATAGCAGGCCTATGACAAGTCCGTTACTCGCCATCAGCCAAGTCTGTGTTGAGTAAAGCGCAACTATGCTTTCACTTGAGAAAATTTGTTCGCTGTTTGGAATGAATGTTAGTTCTACATCTCCTGTTTTATCATCATGGATTTCGGTAATACGGCCGTGTTTGTTAATTTCCTGCTGAAAGTAATACTGAGACATTGAAATAATTACAGATAAAGACAGTAAGCCAATTATGACCATCACGAGTGTAACGCGGTGCCAGACAGTAAGGTTTTCAATTGCAATATCTAGTCTTTCTGCAAGAGACAGCTTGTCGTTTTCAGACACACAGATGAGCGTTTTTTGTAAATATTTAATGAATTGTTACAATTTGTAACATGATACAGTTATTGCAAAATCACTTTTATGCCTACGGCTAATCTAGATTATGGAAGGTGGAAAAGCCCAAACCGTAGTTTTAGACTCTAATGTGTTTATCAAAGAAATTCAGGAAGGTCGAGTTTTAAGACCAATTGCAAAAAAAATGAAACGACAGTCATCAAAATTAGTAATGCCAGAAACAGTCCTAGGAGAGGTTGCAAAAATTACTGGTTCTGATCCAGTCACAACGATGACACATGTCTATCAATATTGCAAACAACCCATAATGATCGATAGAACAGATGAAATAATAACAGAGTCAAATAAATTATCACAAAAATATTACGAGTGCCACACTCCAGACAATTTTATTTTGGCAACAGCCAAGCTAACAGGTTCCACTTTGGTCAGTTTTGATAGGGATCTACTACAAACTGCAAAAATGGAAGGCGTTCAGGCATTCTTACCAAGAAATTACATCAGATGGGGTTAAACAATGTCTACAATGAACGCACTAGTACTCGAAGACAATCCACGAATTACTGGACTCTATGAAAAAATTTTCTCATCAGTCGGTTTTGAAGTAGACTTTGTGTCTGACAAGTTTGCATGTATTGATAAATTTTTGAATCACTACAAAAACTATGATTTTGTCATTCTTGAAAAATCTGCCAAATTTGATGAATCGGTCAATCTAGAAGATAAAATTTTGTCAATGAATCCACAACAAAAAATATTCTTTCTTTCCCCGTACATGTCTGCAAGAAATCCTGAATTTGACAATATCTGTGAGACGATGAATCTAATTGACAAGCCATTTGCGATGGTCAGCCTTCTTTCATACCTAGAGGTGAATTCGCCAGATATTTCACAATAGACATTTTAAGCTAATTTTGTAAAATTGGTCAATGGGACTCAGGCGGTATTTGGCAACTCGCGGAATTATACTGTTTTGTGTTTTATTGACAACCCTTTTACTGACAATAATGCTTGTTGGTTCCAACATGGATATCATACTAAAGAAAGGAGTGTCAATTCAGATAAGATCAGAAATTACAGAAAACAAATCGCTCATGAGTAGTTTCAAGGACACAAAGGAATTGGACCAGTTCATACAGAATCGCATTAATGACAGGATCAAAAATCTTGGTCTTGACTCTCCGTGGTATTCGCCAAATAGAATTGCGCTTTCCATGTACAAGATTGTCACGCTTGATTTTGGTCATGCAACGTTTTTGTCAAGCGATTCCGGATCCTCGTTGGTATCAGATATCATTTTGGAAAAGCTGCCAAGGACTGTTTTGTTGTTTACTACTGCAACCATAATCATATCTCTGATTGGCATATTTCTTGGAGCGCTTGCCGGAAGCAAGACGGGGTCAAAAATCGACAAGATAACATCGTCGTTTGCAGTTATCAGTGGAAGTTTTCCTGTATGGTGGATCGGAATGCTGATGATTTTTGTTTTTGCATTTACGCTCCATCTGTTTCCTGCAAGGGCAACGCCACTGATTCCCCCAAACGACCCAGGATACATACCGTCACTACTCTACCACATGACACTTCCATTAATCACCATAGTCCTAATTGGGTTTGGAACGTGGGCATACTTGGTTCGTAATTTCATGATAAACGTAATGCAGGAAAACTTTGTCGCAGTCAAAAAGACAATTGGCATTTCAAAAAGAAAAATTGTCTTTCAAAGCGCGTTGAAAAATGTTGCGCCGCCAATAATCACAGTACTCGCATTGAGTCTTTCTGGCTCACTTGGCGGGGCAATCATCACAGAGGCAGTGTTTGATTGGCCAGGTATGGGTAGACTATACTTTGAGGCAATCAATGTAATGGATTTGCCAGTAATCATAGGCGCAACATATGTTCTGACTGCATTTTTCCTAATTAGCATATTTGTCTCCGATTTGTTGTATGGATATTTGGATCCAAGGATAAAGACGATTTAACATGGGATTATTCAGAAATGATCTTAGTGCAAGTATTCTAAAAAGCAGAGTTGGAATAAGCGGGGTTGGAATTTTACTGTGCCTTATTTTGGTATCTGCATTTACGGTAATCTTCATTCCACTTGATACATACAAGCAATGGAATAACCCAAGCAGTTGGACATTATTTCCAAGATCTGCACTCCCGTCATGGGTGAATGTTTTCCTTGTGAAGAAGATCCCAGAACATCAATTACTTGAAAACACTCAGACCGCAATACAGACGGGTCAAGATACAAGAAAAATAATACAAAATTTTGAGACTAATTACTCCTTTGATTATTTTCCAAATGATTTCATATACCAGTATATGGTAGAATATCAAGGGACTCCGGTTTTGGAGTTTGATGTCACAAGGCCCGACGGAATAACTCTGCATTTATTGTCATATTCGTTGCCAGACTTGAAATCCAAGTCAGTGTTTGCAGATAAGGTTTTTTCAACAAACGAGTCCATACGAAAAAACATTTTGCTCGCATCGGACAAATTCGCCTTTCCAATTAACAACATGCCCATTGAGGAAGTGATTTTCTCAAAACTTAGCATGCATGAAGTGCTAAAGGGAAAATACACGTTTGTAATAAAAATATCAACAACAGATACGCAGAGTGCTATACACGATTCAAAACTAATCATAGGTGGCAAGGTTTTTGGCTTGATTGGAACAGATGAACAGAGACGGGATTTAGCAATTGGGTTGTTGTGGGGTACGCCGCTTGCGTTGTTTATTGGAATAACAGTTTCAGTTGCATCGGTGCTATCAGGCCTGATTTACGGAGTTTTTGCAGGATATAGTGGGGGAAAAACAGACGAATCCATGATGCGGTTCAATGATATTATTTACGCATTACCCGCGCTTCCGTTTCTGATTATTTTGGCAGTTACAATAAGCAATAGCATATTTTTGATGATTGGTTTTCTTATGATTTTTGGTTGGGTTGGAATTGCCAAAGTCTCAAGAAGTATGGCATTGCAAATTAAAAACAAACAGTTTGTTGAAGCATCCAAAACAATGGGCCAGAAGAGATCAAAGATAATCTTCAAGCACATCATACCTCAGATCATGCCATACGCGTTGGCAAGTATTGCAATATCAGTACCTGCCGCAATTACAACGGAAGCTGGGCTAAGCTTTTTGGGCCTTGGAGACCCAAGCTTCCCAACATGGGGACAAATACTTCATGATGCAAGCACGCACGGAGCTGTAACTAGAGGGTTGTGGTGGTGGGTAATACCTCCCGGAATAATGATAACAATTACTGGACTTGCATTTGTTTTTGTTGGAAACTCGCTTAATAGTTCAGCTAGAATAAAAAGCTAAGATTCCAAGGTAAAGTTTCTAATTATGTTTACGGTTTGGTCGTTGAGTTTTAGCGTGTATGCTGCAGAATTTGGCTCGTTGTACTGAGCTAGTATTTCAGCGAATTTTGTCTTGTCCTTTCCGCGTTCATAAATTCCCCCCGTTTCCTTTATGCAGAGCGGAAATTTTTTCATGTTAAGGCCAGTCTTTAGTAGATACTCGACAAATTTTTTGTAGTGTTCAGTTTCATACCAGTCAATATTTTTTTCTTCACATACTGCAATCCACGTATCAATTGAATTTTGATAGATTGCCTTTTTCCTAAGATCCTCAAGTGTCATGATATGGTTAAAAGTCGGCGCGCTTCATTTTTGAGCCGCATCGAGGGCACATTGCACCCTTGAATCGGTGACTGCATGTGAGGCAGACATATTTTACACTCGTACCCCCCTCAGAGTTGGAACCAAAGAACCCACCGCCGCCAGAATCGCCGCCATAGCCTTTGACTTTGCTCATGTATCGGCGCCTTATGAAAAGAGGTAGGAGTATGAAAATTGCAAGTGCAGCTGCCAATCCATATGGGAATGGCAATATCATCTGAAGTCCAATACTTACTGCAAGCGATGCAAACAGAAAGATCAGGTAATTTCTATAGTTGTACAATACATACAATCTTCGAAAAAACCTTATAAAGCTTTATCTAAATTTTGTAAAAAACCTTAATGCCCACCGTTGAATTTGCTTAAAAACAGAAACTAAAACAGGTTACAATTTTAGTTTGCTCGTAAATTCAGTTGAGAAATTTTCTAAGTATCGACGGAGATGATCCTAGTTTTCAAAAATTATTTCAAGTGTGTTTCCGTTGCTATCCCAGGCAAAAATGTCCTCATTGCTCTCATATGGCGATTTGATTATTAGCGAAACTAGGCCAAAAAAGTTCTGCATATCAGTTACAGAAGGATCGGCAGGACCAGTTGGATGTGAATGAACTATTCCAACATAAGACAGGTCAAATGGCAAGAACGAGTGAGGAAAGCCAGCAAAGGTTTGACCCCCATACGAAAATGGTGGAATTACAAGACTATCAATTGTTATTATTCCTTTTTTTGATTTGCCTTTAAGGATCAGAATTCCTTCGTTTGGGTGCTTCATCTTACAGTATGACAAAATTCCGTCTTTAGGATCTTTTTTCAAGAGTACCTTTCGACGTGTTTCATCACCCATTTATTTCACCAAAAAATCCAGTCACACCAAAATAACATATTCGGTATTTGAAATACTTTGTAAATCATGACTTAATTCTGAGATTATCTTCATACGCTGGTTTGTTTCTTGAGTAAGATCTGATTCAAGTTTTTTAATTTTTGATTCGATATCATTTTTATCAGTTATTGCTTTTTGTAATTTTTGCTCAAGTTCATCAAGTGAATCAATATCAAAAATTCCAAGCCTACTCTGAAGATCTTGATCTTTTTTTATCAGTTTGCTCTTTTGCCCCAGAAAATAATCCAGTTTTTGAATCAAACCGTTGATTTGTTCTACTGATTTGTCTGCTTCCTTTACAGATACTGCGCCAGACAGGGTTCCTTTCATGCAGGATTCCAGAATAACGATTATCGAGTCTTTATTTTGTGCAGTAATTGTCTTTGCAGGGTTTTGAATCAATTCTTCCATGAGAATTTTGAGCGGCTTTTCAAGCGAAGTCACATAGACATATTTGCCAAGGGGTCTTGATATTTTGGAGAATTCTTCGTCTATTTCCTTGCCAAGTTTGTTTTCTTCTTTTTTGTTTTGCTCGATTTGATTTTTTATCTCAAGATATTCAGCATGCTGAGGACTGGATTTTAGCGAGTCAGTTTGGTTTTTGAGTACAGTTACAGAATCAGCAAACCCATCGCGTATTGTTTTTAGTTTTGGAATCTGCGCATTTTTGTCATTCATGGTTTGATTCACATCGATAATTTTGTTTATCTTTTCTTTAATCAGCGATTCATCAGACTCAAATTTTGTGTAATTATTGACCAGTCGCAATATGGATGCAGAGCTGGTGCTGATTTCTGCAAGGTGATCTTTTAGGTCCTGCGCATATTTTTTGGCAAATACATGAATCACTCTACTGTTCTTTCCAAGTACGTCGCCTATTTTTTTTAGGGCTTGAGATGTAAGCTCTGTTGCTCTTTTTACGTCATCAAATGTGTTTAATTGTGGAATTTGGATTTTTGCCTCTTTTAAGATGGTATTGATTATTTCGGTTTTGCTTCTTGTCACGATTACCTTTAGCTGATTATCAATGTCGTCCACCTTGAGATTATCCTTGGACAGATGATCTATTATCTTTAGAATTGAATTCAACTCGGTCTGTATATTTGAAAATAACGGCTTTGTGTTATTGATTGTCTGTTTTTGTTTTGAGTTTTTCATATCAGACAATATAGCATCAATCTGATCTAGCTTGATTTCCTTTGAGGACACGGTGGCAGATGCTTGCTCATCTTTTCCTGATTTCTTTTTACTCCAGCCAAAGACCATGCTAGTATTCCATTCCGATTAAATGTATACGTGTCGAAGGAACGGTTTAAAAGTTTAGCCAAAAGGCGAGAAAGCCCACATCCTTTAGAGTTGGGATGAATCGCCAGAAATTTAAACGGCACATCTCAACTTAACGTATGAGCACCGCAATACTTGCCGAGGATGGAAATGGGCAGTATTGTGGAACAGTGCTGCAAGCCGTAACAATTGGCGCTTCAAAAAAGAATGTTTGGAAGGAAATAAGCAACATATTGGGCCTTCCAGACTGGGTTGTCGATATCAAAAAAGCCGAGTTTCTTTCAAAGACCAAGTACGGGATTGGTGGAGCACGAAGACTGTGGTTTGCTGACGGCAGCATAGTTGACGAATACATAACTGGCTGGCAAGATGAACAATACTTGTCATATATTGCTACAAAAGGACTTCCATTACGAGGATATCATGCAACGATATCTATTGCACCTAGGAAGAACGCATCATATGTTTTGTGGTCAACGTTTCTCATCAGCGAGAAAACAGATAGAAAGCAGTTTGAAGAATTTTTGTCATTCATGGAGTCATTCTACTCAAATTCTCTCAAAAACCTCAAGACCCGAATAGAAAAACAACATAACTGAGTTCATGTATTGATTTTTTGTGAGCGATACACGTCTTACAATGATTGGAATTGCACTTATTTTTGCAGGCTTTTTGATATTTGGTATCTTTGGCCAAAAATACTATAGCGCAACAATTCAAGCTCAGGAATTTGAAGACTGTTACGATTTTTCTGATGATGGAAAGCAGACCAAAATAGATTGCAGCACAGTACTGCAGAATCAGATTTTATTTTTTGGTTTGATCACAAGTTTGATTGGACTAGGAATATTTTTCTTAATCAAAGGCGTGAGGGGCAAATGGGATCAGGATGTAAAGCCAGAAGATGCAGTAGGGCCTGGATCGTCGTTTCCAAGCTAAATTCGGATTATTCCATGTTCCATCAGATACTGGATTCCTTTAACAAAATCAGCGTTTCCTATTTTGCCTTCTGCCCACCAGCTTGCGTTGGTTTTAACCCAAGACGGGATTTTTTGTTCGGTATCTTGTGAGTGAGAGATTTTTAGGATTTTTTGCTCACCCAAATATTCAAGTCCCTTTGTAAAATCAGAATCAGAAACATTACCTTTGGACCACGACTCGGCACTGCTTTTAATCCAGTCTGGAATCACTAGTGACTCATTTTCTAGAATTGACGGGATTTCATCCAATGCGACTACGCTTATTCCGTTTGACTTGAGATCATCTAGCATGGCATCTAAGAACTGGAGTTTGCTTGAATCAACTTCGTTTTTAGATACCTTCCCATCCTTGGCAGCGAAGTCCTGAGATTGCAGGCTAACCACAGCATAACCATACTGGCTTATGTTGAACTTTATTTTGGTCAACGCCTTTTGTGGTATGGTTCCAGTGTAAAATGGGTCATCATCCATCAAATTTGTAAACAGCGATGTACTTGGAATATGCTTTAGCGAATCAGTGTAAGGCGGAGCATCCCTTACAATACTTGCGCTAAAGTAAGGTATGTTGTTTTGGGCAGTAGCTTCAATTGTTTCCTTGTTAAACGAGTCAAGTGGAGGCACGAACATGGCAGGTTTTACCCGCAGCACTTGGAATATCTTGTCGTTTGTTTTTTGGATGCTAGCTGCCTGTTTTTCTTTGTTATATGCAGCATGATCAACGGATTCCCATCCCCTGTTTGCTATTCTGATAAGAGGTGTCTCGCTTTGGATTTTTTCTTTTATCAGATTAACTACTTTTGGATCACTGCCAAAGAATTTCCCAATTACGCTAATTGTGAGCGGAGTGTTTTTTTCTCCAAATTTACTGATTGCCGCATTCTGTACGTCGTTTAGATAGAAATCCTGAATGTTATCCATTCTAAATGCGACACAGTTACAAGTTAGGGGCTTTTTTGGTTTGTCACTAGTCGATTGTTTTTGCGGCACTGGTTTATCAAACGAACTTATTTCGTCAATTGTCACTATTTTGAGCCCTTGATTTCTTACTTTGTCTATTAGTAATCCTAGTTGTTGTATGTGAGTTTGATTGACTTTGTTCTGGTATGCTCCATCGGAATATGTAGAGAATTCGTGTGGATGCATCATGACTACTGCATACCCATAATTGAACAAACTTTCGTTTATCCCATCAAGCACTTTGTCTATTGATTGAACTTTCCAATTCGCTTCTTGCCTATCAGGTATTGAGGTTTGTGTAGCGGCAGGAAAATAGTAAAAGCCGGATTTTTGGAACAGAGGAGGCTGTCCAGTTGATGTACGAGAGCTGATTTGCGTGAAATTATTTTGCTTTAGTATGGCAATCGTGTCATCGTTGTACAGGTTTTCTGGTGGAATGAATGTAGTTGGGGTGACACCAAGCATGTCATGAATTTTTTTGTTTGATTTTGTAAGGTCATCTGCCTGCTGGTCTTTTGGCAGCGAAGTCATTGTCCTATGCGTCCAACTGTGGTTTGCAACTTCCAGATCAAAGTTTTCATCTGTGAGCGCGCCCTTAATGAGAGGCACTAATTTTGGATCATCGCCAAACGCATTTGCAATTATTCCGATCGTAAGACTTGTTTGTTTTTGCTCAAACATATTGAGAATGTCGATTTGAGCGCCATTTAGAAAATAGTCTTGAATGTCATCGAGTCGAAACGCTACGCAATTACAATTTAGGTATTCTGAATTTAGATCAGGATTATGTAGGTAAATTTTGAAAACATTTTCAGATCCAGATATGGTGATTTTCTTTGAGGCGACAGTAGTTAGATTACCATCAGCGGATTTTGATTTTATGTACAAGTCATAGTTGCCGACTTTGAGATTTGCAAATCCTGCAAGTCCTTTATCAGATACTGATGAGTCTCCAAGTTTGTTTTTCTTGCTATCATATAATTGCGCAACAAATTCTCCATCAGATTTACCGACCTTTGCTTTTGTCGTATTGTATATTTCGACTGTGATTAGGTTATCCACTATTGTAGGCCATTTCGTTACAACTTTGAGTTCCTGAGCAACATTTGGTTGTAGTTTTATTGGTGTTTGGACATATTTCAGACCTGGCCCCAAAGAAACTTCGGCATAATAGTAATCAGTGTCTTTTATGGTTGGATATAGCCACATTCTAAGAGTCTGACCATTTTCATCAGTTCCAGAATAGCCCCAAATCTTCCCATCAAACGATTTCATCCAAACTCCTGCATTTGCAAGCGGGGTCTCACCGTCACTATAAAAAACAGAGAGGCGTAATCCGCCAGTATTTTTTATTATTATTTCGATTTTGTCCTGACTTTTTTGTAGATCAATAAATGCCGCATCCCCATAGAGATTATTCATGTACACTTCAAACTTGTACTTGTGTCCTAACGGTAATGAATTAATCATAAATGGGTTATCGAGAATCGAGGTAATTTCTTTGAACGGCACGTTTGTGAAATCCCGATACACTTTGATGGACAAGCTGTCAGGTGTCACTCTATCGCCATTTTCGTTTTTTATGGTGACCTCGACGGAACCGGTGTTCTGTTCTTGATATGACGTTACTGGAATGAAAATTAAAAATGCAATTGCCAAAAAAAATACACTAGTTTTAATCATGATATCAGATATGCTGTATTTTTCTAATTTTATAACCATAGCTAAAATCTCATGTCTAATTAACCAGTAAAACTAAAACCCAGTGAAATAAAGACACGGATTAAAGATGAATCAGGCTTTTATACGTCAAAGCCAAAATAGGCAAATGAGACAAATAATACTCGGTGCCATACTGTTTGGTCTTTTCGCATCGTTAATTCCAGCTTTAATGCAAACTGCAGACGCCGTAACAGTTAACAAGAAAATTTGTGGCGACAAATTATGCTCAGAGATAAAAGGAAAATCCTGTGCCAACGGTGAACTGCAAGACCCAATAAATAAAAAATGTCATCCGGGATCTTCAGGCTGGAGGATTACTGGATATTTTCTGCCACTAGAAAAAGACTATTCGAAGAATTCCCTGATTTCAGCTTATGTGCAAGGTGTAAAGAAAAACGGTTCTTTTGACTATGCAAAGAACAATTCAACGTATTATCTAAAGCAATTCAGGTCAACATTTCTCAAAGAAATAGCAGTCCAAGGCTCCGGAAAGACAAATGAAAACAAAATACTGCAAAGCTGGAAGGATGATTTTATTTCTCCAAATGGAGAAAAGACGAGATTCTACCATTACGGAAAATGTGCAATGACATTCTCAGGAATCTGTTTGCCTTTAGCGCAGAGTTCGCTTAATGAGCAAACAATAATGGTTGCGGTGACTGCTGGTAAAACAGACATGAGTGCTGGAGTAATTTCTCATGGAACAATATTACACATTCCAGACATTCCGTCGCCGTGGAATACAAGAATGTATTGGGCAACAGACATTGGAGAATGGAAAGACAAACACATCGACATATTCACAGGTTATGGAATTGCAGCAAGAGATGCGGCATTCAAAATAACCAAGCTATCGCCAAAAGAAAATAGCCGAGTATTGGCAGTAGGATTTAATGAAATCAAGCCATAGGAATTTACCTATTGTTACACTCTTTGTGCTCTAGTCCACTTTGCCTTAAGACCAAGAAACTCTTCAAGAATTGCTTTTAGCTGCAAAATATCAGTTAGCTGTTTGTATCCAATCACCAAAAACACAGAATAAAGTATCATTTTCTTGTCATCCTTGTCCATTCGAACTGCCATTGCCGAAAGCAGGTACTGCATAGCTATGAACATTCCAAGTGTAAATGCAACATAGGAATAGTTCCCAATGATTAGTTGATAGACCGCAAAAGCTAAAACCATCAAACTTGCTGCAGGAATCAAAAGCATGTGAATTGCCATCAGAGGATATGAGAATTTGTGCAGATACCCAAATCTAGGATTAAGTAAAACATCAGAGTGCCTTCTTAGTACTTGAAGATTTCCTCGGTACCATCTTTTTCGTTGCTTGTAAAAATCATGCAGTTTCTGCGGTGCCTGAGTGTACGCGGTTGCCATGTTACTTGCGCTTACCACCATCCCAGATTTTAGAACCTTCAAGGTAGCATCAAAATCCTCAACTAATGTATCCTTGTGGTATGCCCCTGCTTCCTCAAGTTTGCTTTTCTTAAATGCCCCAAGAGCTCCTGGAACTATAGTGATTGCCCCAAAATAATCAAGGCCTCGTCTCATGATTTGTATGCCAGACAAATATTCTAACGCTTGGCACCAAGTAAGACAGTTAACCCTATTTCTGATTTTTATATTGCCTGCAACTGCGGCCACATTTTCGTGTGAAAAGGATTTTGCAATGTGTTTTAGTGCAGTGTAACCAATTATTGTATCTGCATCCAAAATTACAATTATTGAGCCGGTTGCATAAAGTAATCCTGCATTGAGTGCGGAGGCCTTGCCGCCATTTTCTTTGTGTACTACTTTGATTTTGTCTTTGTATTGTGATGCAATTTCCAATGTTGTGTCTTTGCTTCCATCATCAATTACTATGATTTCCTTGTCAGGATAATCTGTTGAAAGAAGGGATTCCAATGTAGTTCGAATGACTTTTTCTTCATTATACGCAGGCACAAGCACGCTCATCTTCGGATATGAATCCGGTTCCTTTAGCAATGCCTCTTTTGAAATGCTTTTTATCGCAAGCGGAATAAAAAGCATGGTCTGCCAAAATGATAGGGTTAAACACCAGACAAAAATTGTTTGGATAATTGTCATAAATCCATTAGCATACCCGTCGTATGCAATTATTGTTCCAAGTGCAAACGGCATTATCATTACAGTTATCGAATAAGAAGAGGCGCCACTACGTCCATAGGAATATTGTGATTTTGGTTCTCTCCACGTTATGATTGGATAGAAAACCATCACAGATGCTACCAAAATTACAATGATACTGAGGTATGAAAGCACACTATAAGCAACAAATACAAGCAACGCAAAAATCGCAGATGCCAGTAGCACTAAAACAGGATCGGTTTTTGCCCGCACTGTTTTAATTTGGGTTTTTTGTTCCATCTGTGCTACTTTAGATTCTTCAGCAATTTGCGCCATTTGTGGTAGAGGGGATTCTGTTTT
>JAHEXS010000043.1:0-4755 GCA_023252015.1 Candidatus Nitrosotenuis sp.
ATCTACTTGGTTATCCTCAAGTCAGAAACTATGATGGTTCTTGGACAGAATGGGGTAACATGATTGGAAACCCCGTAGAAAAATAAATTGAGTCAAGACCTCCCAATTCTAAAAAAAGGTGCATTTTATCTCATTAAAGAAACCCAAGATTTCATTATCCTAGAAGATAGAACAAAAAGAGGCTTGACCGTAAGGGAACAGTCCATTGATGAAAACCTCCAAGTTTCTGCAGACAAGGGGATGATCCACGATATGGATGGAATTGGTCACTGGGTACCAATAAGGTGGTATTTCCCAAAAAAGGACTATGATCTGCAAAAGGTGCTCGTACCGGCCGAGAAAATGGAAAAAAAATACACTGAAATGCGTGAATTGACCTGTCCTGACGATTCTGAATAGAGAAGATTTTTAAACGAATTTGAAGCAGTACTACTAATGTCGCTTTTACTGAAAGATCGAATTTACACAATGGAATCGCCGACTGCAAAGAGGGGCGTCTATCCATTACACGGTTACAAGCTTGGACTGTATCGTTTACCAATTAAACTAGAAGATCCTCTCGAGATGAAGTCGATCATGGATGGTCTCAAAAAGACATTTGCTATGGATACATTTGCAGACCGGGTGTTCGCTACATATACTTGGACTGAAGAAAACATGCCAGATCCAGAAGCAAAAGGATACCAAAAAGTTAACCTCAACATTACTGTTGAAATTGTTACCGGCGAAGTTGTAGACATCATATATCAAATATTCCCAATTGAAAAGTTCGGTGATCCGCAATGGGTAACTGATTATCGCAAAAAGGCAGACTATTATGCGAAGATGATAATTGACACAATTCTCAGAAATACAATTCTTGCAGACAAGATGGTAGAATATTTTGTCAAATCCGACAAATTAGACCAAGATGCAGCAATACAAAGACTTGAAGAAATAACACCACTTGCAAAAATTGTACCCGACGCAAAACCAAAACCAAAGGCAGAAGAGCCACTCGAAGCCGCACAAGTATCTGTCGGAGAAGCATTCGATGGTGCAAAACCGGGACCAATCGATGTGGAATACAAATCACACATGCCTCCGACCATACCATATACCGTTCCATCAAACAAGAACGTGATTAAGACTTGGGGAAGAAAAGGTACTGAAAACAGCAGAATGGGAGTCTGGGGGGAATATGTAGCGGTTGATTTTGATATTTGCATTGCAGATGGTGCATGCATTGATGCATGCCCCGTAGCTGTATACGAATGGTTTGACACTCCTGGCCATCCAGCATCTCAAAAGAAACCGCTCATGGCACGAGAACCTGACTGTATCTTTTGTTTGGCATGTGAAGGCGTATGCCCACCACAAGCAATCAAAATCTTCCAAAGAAAGTAGCAAGAACACAATACAGAAATTCCCCATCATTCATTCCTTGAATGATGGCCGTCAACTCGTTTACTCTGTTTGTTTTTGAAATATTCATATTATCGGCCATTTTGCTTACCGCATATTCATTCAATTTCTATTATCTGGCATTTTTGTCATTTAGACGAAAGGACAAGAATCCAATTGCGCAACTCGGGACCCCATCCATTACAATCCAACTTCCAATCTATAATGAAAAGTATGTGGCAACAAGACTTGTCGACGCAGTTTGCGCATTGGATTATCCAAAAGACAAAATGAAGATAATGGTACTTGATGATTCTGATGACGACACGACAGATCTTTTGGGCGACCTGGTAACGAAATACAAGAAAAAAGGCTACGATATTTTGCACATTCGAAGAGGAACACGAAAGGGGTACAAGGCTGGCGCCCTCAAATATGCGATGAAAATGACTGACACTGAATATGTTGCGATATTTGATGCTGACTTTATACCGCCAGTCTGGTTCTTACAGAGGGCTATACCATATTTTACAAAACACAATATTGGCCTCGTCCAATGTAGGTGGGGACACGTAAACGAAAATTATTCTGCAATGACGCAGGCCCAAGCACTAAGCATAGACTTTCATTTTTTAATAGAGCAAAAAGCAAAGAGCAATTCACATCTTTACATGAACTTTAACGGAACTGCCGGAATCTGGAGGAGAGAATGTATTGAAGATGCTGGAGGCTGGCATACATCTACACTTGTAGAGGATCTTGACTTGAGCTATAGGGCACAGATGAAAGGATGGAAATGCATTTTCATTTCGGACATAGTAGTTGATGCAGAGCTACCAGTTCAAATGAATGCTGCAAAAAGACAGCAGTTTAGGTGGGCAAAAGGCGCAATCCAGTGCGCAATCAAACTGCTTGGTGACATTTTGATAAAAAGAAAGATACCGCTTGAAACAAAACTTCAGGCATTTGTACAGCTGACAAGGCATATTGCGTACCCACTTTTGTTAATACAGTTTCTTGCCTTGCCGATTCTTTTGGCCTCCGAAATGAATCTTCACATAGTTAGACTTGTTCCGGCAGTTACAATTGCGACATATCTGGCGATGGGACCTGGGGCATATCTTTTGGTAATATACAACGTGTGGGGAAAAAATTGGAAACACAAGGCGAAGATTCTCCCCTTTTTACTGATTTACTCTGCTGGAATGGCAGTAAACAATACTGTTGCAGTCTTTGATGGGATCTTTGGTAAAAAGAACGAATTTCTCAGGACGCCAAAATACGGGATTATAAAAAACACTGATGACTGGCATGATAAGGCATACAACCTTCCGTTCACAAAGACAACTCTTTTGGAGATGTTTTTTGGAATTTATGGTCTCATGGGGATACTTATTGCAATTTTTTCAAAAAACCCCGTCTTTGCACCAATTATAGCAATACCGACAATCGGATTCTTCTATATTGCATACGTGAGTCTTTCACATTCGAAATTTAAAAGAAATAAATTCAGTATACAAAAATCAAAGACGGAAAAGATGGCAGACAAATACTATCAAGCCGCAATCATTGGCATGTTTGCAATTATTGCATTTGGAGCATACATGGCATATTCTGGTTACCAGAACGACGTATACCCGCTAGATATATCACGTGGCCTGTTGGATAGAATTGCAGCAAGCAAAGACCCTGAATCAATACTTGCCGATCTTCATAAAATAAAGCAACACTTGCCGGAGAACGGAAACCCAGTTTGGATATTCCCAACCGACACTACTGATTTTGGTAGAATACAAAAAGACATTGATTCAATGATTACAAGCGTTGAGGAACTTACTGGTGAGCCAAGCAACAAGGCTGATTTTAACACCGCAATGCTACACCTACAGGTGGGAGCAATTCAAATCCGACAAAATCTGATGGACGCAACACCGTACATGTATGCGAGTTTTTCAAATATTGTACTTAGCTCAGTTTGGATTGCAGCAATATTGGGAATCTTTGCCATAATGAAAAGAAAGAAAGAACAGCTAAAGGCATACGACAAGTCTGACGATGTCTAAAAAAATTAGTTAGCTACTTTAACCAAGTTCTCATTGGGGCCAGCAGTATTTGAGTTTGTCACGTTATCGTCTGACTCTAGCTTGAACTTTGATATGATTTGCTGGAGTTGATTTGCAAGCTCTGACATCTGATTTGCAGAAGTTGCAATCTCTTGTGTTTGTGCTGTCTGTTGTTCTACTGCAGCTGATGCTTCTTCTGTTGCAGCTGCATTCTCTTCTGCTACTGCCGAAATCTCTGCCGCGTTCTCCGACACCACTTTGACTTTGGACATTTCTGCCTGAGCGGAATCTGATAGTTTGCTTACATTTCTAGATACATTTCTGATGCGAGTTGCAATTTCATCAAGTATTTTTAACGAAGAATCAATTACCATCTTTCCTTGGTTTACTTCGTTTGAGCTGGTCTCGATATCCTCTACTACTATTTGCGCATTTTCTTGAATTTGTTTTAGTTTAGTATCGATATCTTCAGATGATTTTGCTGAGCTCTCTGCTAGGCGCCTAACTTCGTCTGCAACAACTGCAAATCCTCTGCCTGCCTCTCCCGCGCGCGCTGCCTCAATTGCGGCATTTAGTGCTAAAAGATTTGTTTGGTCAGCAATTTGTCTAATCACGTCAAGAACTGCGGTAATTTCGTTTGTCTTTTCTGCCAATTCTCTGACTTTTTGCGCAGAATTATTTGTGACTTTTATTATGTTGTTCATTCTGTCACCTGCTTCTTTGGCTGACTCTGAACCACTCTCTGATAATTTGCCTACCTCATTAGTCACTTCCACAGACTCTAGTGCGTTTGTGGCAAGTTCGCTAATTTCAGTTGTTAGCTGGTCAACAATTTGTTTTGACTTGCTAAGATCCTGCGCTTGTGTTTGCGAGCCTCTTGAAATCTGATCAACTGTTGTGGCAATTTGTTGTACTGAGGAATTTAGATCACCACCAGATGCGGCAATCTGCTGTGCACTAGATGACACTGACTGTGCTGCCATGTGTACTTCGGACATGGTGTTTTTCAAGTTGAACACCATTTGTTTTTCTGCCTTTAGGAGTTTGCCGATTTCGTCTTTTGATTTTGTATCTTCTACATTAATGGAAAGATCACCTTCGCTAATCTTAATTGCAATTTCGGTTGCACGTGCAATTGGTTTTGATATGGAACGTGAAATGAAATAAGCGAATACTCCGACTGCCGCGTTTACAACAACACCCAAAATGATGGCCTGATTTGCCAATCCTGCGAGCTGTTCTTTTGCCTGAACTGTATCGAGTTTTTCAACCAATTGACTTGTTGCAGTATAGCTTCCAATGGAGATGA
>JAHEXS010000043.1:4765-8746 GCA_023252015.1 Candidatus Nitrosotenuis sp.
ACTGAAACGATGGCAATTGCGTTAAACAATATCTGCAGTTTCCAGTTTAGAGACTTAGCAAGCGGATTAATCATAATCATGATTCAGTATTATTGTATGATTATAGGAATGCGTGTGTTTATGTTAAACAGATTGTTTCTTGAATTTCATTCGTGAGTGTGGTTATTGTACAATTACCTTGGTATTAATAGTACGGTACTATACCGTACTTTATGATAACATGCGAATATTGCGCAAAGCAGTTCATTGAGTCGCTTACCGGACTGACAGAAAAAACCTTCCATGAGATACTCCACGATCCAAAAATGGTCAACGAGTAGCTACGTTATTTTTTATCTTATTTCAGCCGAACCTTTTATTATTTAATAGTCCATAATTATTTTGATGTCAAAGAACCCAAAGAAGGCAATAAAGACGACCGAAAAGGAAAACCTCACAGTTTCTCTGACAAAAAAGGACTCTAACACACTAGTTAAAAAAATCGCAGCGGTATCTGATTCTACAAAATCGTTATCAAAAGAAATCAAGACGATGGCAAAAATATTTTCTGACAACCAAAAGGTACTCATCTCGATGAAAGACATGATTGACACACTTGCCTCTGCAATAGAACAAATCCAAAAACAATCAAAACAGCTCAATATCATGGAGGAAGACAGTCAAAGACTGTTTTCCGGATTAAATCAGGTGCGCACACAAGCATCGCTTGTCACAAAACTACACGAACAAACAAGTCGATTACAGGATCAGGTAAACAAGATAAACCAAGTCCAAAAAGAATCTCCTAGCTCAGAGAGCATAATGAAAACCGTATCTGACAATATGGCATCAACTCAGAACAATACTCGCATGATAATAAAAATCGCTCAAAGAATAGACAACATAAAAGAAAATCTTGATGGCGTTTCATCAAAGACAGAAAGGATTTCCTCAGTTGGCACTGAAATTGAAGAACTAAAGAAAAAAATCCAATCTGTTTATGATAAATCCGAAAAATCCAATCTTGAATCTGAAATATTGTCGCTAAAACAAAACCTCAAGCACATTGCAGAAAAGACAGAATCTGCATCAGGAATAATTACAGAACTTGAATCCATCAAAAGTCAGATTACACGGGTATCTGACAAAGCAGAAAAAATAAACTCTTTTGGGGACAAAATGCAAGGCCTTCAGCAAGAGCTGCTCTCAAACATGGCAAGAACTGAAACCATCCAGCATCTTTCAGGCGAAGTTCAAAAAATAGAATCTGAAATCAACTCTCTGATACAAAGAGCAGACGCAACTGCGTTTGTTGGCGAGGGATTAAAATCCGTACAAGAAGATTTTGCAGGCTTTAAGGAAATTGTATTCAACAAAACAAACACAATAGACCAAAAAGTATCTGTAATATCAGAATTATTCAAAAGATCTGACGCGTCTACCTCAGAGTTTCACAAAAAAGCTGATCAGTTATTCCAAGACTTGCAAGAAATCAGAACTGTAACGAACAAGTCGTCATCTAACACATCAAAGGAAGTAATAGGACTATTGAAGTTGTCCGAGTTTCAGTCAAACCTGAGAATTCTTTCAGAATCAAAATACGGTGAGCTAAAAGATATCGAAAGAATGGCAGAACAAACTGCCTCTATAGTCAACCTCTTTGACAAACTATCTATTGAATCAGAAGAAAAACTTTCACTTCCGCAAGAGGTGAGGCAGTGGGCCATAAGCAAGATGCTGGACTGTGCCGACCGATGGGAAATAAGATTCACTGACTTGTTTGCCGTACTGATAGACAAGCTTGGGAAAGAACTGGTAAAAGAAAATATCCAAATCCAGCAAGTAAGGGACATCTTTGGAATACGCGGCGTTGACGAAATAAGAAAAGAGCTTAATCCGCAATGATTGGAATCTGGGCAGAATTTTGAAATTTTATGCTAACGCAGTCAGATACCCCAGGTCTAATTCCTCATTATATCAGATGACCTAATCATCACTCTGCACCTCAATTTGTAGAGGCATTCCTAATATTCTTAATTTTATGGTAATCTGGTTGCTGAGTGTAATACGCGACAAATACTGTTCTTTTCTGATGGGTAAGAATTTTTCACCAATTTGTAATACAACGCGACCTTGCCCATTAAAAAAAAATTTAGGGATTTTATGGCATGAATTCCCAGATTCTTGACAAAGTAGTAGAATCAGGAGTCTGCGGAATAAAAAAGGCCGAATTAAAGAAGATCTTTGGCAACGAGTGTGAGCCGTCGCTTGCCGAACTCACGCATGACGAAAGGATAATAGTTGACAACAAGGGCGTAGCGCACTATGTCTGGACCAAGGAAAACTATCTGTCCCATATATCACAAAATGATCCTAAATTCAAGATACTATCAAAACTAGTCAAAAATCTGGAAAACTCTGTCAATCAGATGCGCAGCCAAATTTCTGCTGACAAAAATGATCCAGACCTGTCATTTCAGGCCCAATTCGATGATTCTATTTCAAAACTATCTTCCTCGCTTGGCTGGGTTCCACTTTCTGACATAAGGCAAAAGGTTTGCGACTCACTTGAAATTCCACAGGAAAAATTCTATTCTTTGACATCATCACTAATAGAGTCAAATCAGGCAAAATATGAAATCTCAACTGGAGGACAGGAAGGTATCACGGTGCGAGGCATGTTGCACGGATACGTACGAAAGTTATGACCTATCCATACGGATTAAAAACAAATCCCTACCCAAGCAGTCCTACCCCTACTGAACAAGATGCGAAAATTCTTGGAGGAACACGGCACATTGAGGCAAAAGACACCATAACTGAATGCATATCTGATCTTTACAAAAAAATCACAAGGAAAAACTCCACCGATAGTGATTTTCGTGTAATAACGCTAGTCCAGGATGTGGGCTCTGGAAAGACTCATCTTGCGCTACATGTCAAGACGCTAAAAACAAGACAGGACATAGTAACAACCTATGTTGATCTTTCCACAATATCCCCAAAGACAAATGAAAGTATCTACAATGCACTGATTCACGGATTTAACAAGGAGCTCTTCTCGGAGTTAAAGCTAAAGTTCCTAATGCAAATATGTGAGAAAGCGCAAAAAGGAGACATTTTAGCCAAAAAAGCACTGGGCTATGGAATTTTTGACAAGCTAAAGGGAATCACATTAAAACAAAAAACAGAGGACATCATATTTGACAAGCAATCCGCTCCAAAAGAACCACTTGAAAGATATCTTGCTGTAAACTATGATTCCAACGAAGCAATACTAGTCAAAAACATAATCTTCAACTCGTTTGATAAAATAACTAACCTTGATGATCTGCTCGGAAGAATAATTGCAATATCGAAATTTTCCCATAATCTGCTTGGCAAAGTAATTCTCATTGAACTTGACGAGTTTGATTCTCAGGAAGGCGCAATGGAATTTGTCAAGTCTTTGATAAACGCACACATTCCAGCATCAGTTCTTTTGTTGATTACTACTCCATCGGCGTATCTTGACATACAGAAGGTAAATGCATCCGTATTTGATAGGCTGGAGAAAGCAAACTACAAAATCGATCTTGCCGGAGCAAATTCTGTTGATGAGCTAATCGAAATTGCAATTGAGTACATAAAAGACGCAGACAAGACAGAAAAATTCAACAAAAAAGAACAACACGACCTTGCTGCAAAAATTCGCGTTCTATGTGACGAATTTCCTGAATTTAGAAACGTCCGCTCAATCATCAATATACTAAATCACGCAGTAGAAGTAGCAAACTCGCTTTCTGCCCAAGAAATCACAGAAACAGTCATCGATGAGACTGTAAAGCACACATATCCAGGACTTAAAATTCGAGGTAGCATTATGGAAGTGCCAATATCAGAATTTATCAAAATTAAAAGAAACACTGGTGCAACTGAGAATCAGATAAAGCAAGCACTTGCAAATCTGGTAAATTATGCTCATGAAATTGGAAACATTTCAAAGGCAAGCAAGGCAAACCC
>JAHEXS010000149.1 GCA_023252015.1 Candidatus Nitrosotenuis sp.
GGTGGCGAAGCACTTCCAGGTAAAGCAATTCCAATTGCCTCACTTATTGAAGCCATCGTATTTGCTGTATACATTCCTCCACATGAGCCAGCATTTGGGCACGCCACATTTTCTAGATTTTTTAGTGCCTCCAAAGTTAACTGTCCTGCATCATAAGCTCCGACAGCTTCGTAAACATCCTGTATGGTCACTTGTTTTCCTTCATATATTCCTGGCATGATTGTACCACCATAAACAAAGACTGATGGAATGTTGAGTCTTGCCATTCCCATCATTGTTCCAGGCAAACTTTTATCGCATCCTGCAAGTCCTACCAGTCCATCATACTGATGTGCCCTGACCATTATCTCAATTGAATCAGCAATTATCTCTCTGCTTACTAGAGAAGATTTCATACCTTCATGGCCCATGGCAATGCCATCACTAACTGCTATAGTTGCAAACTCTCTTGGGGTGGCACCAGCATCACTTACGCCACGCTTTGCGTGCTGCGCCAGCTTCCCAAGATGTATGTTGCATGGGGTAGCTTCATTTCCTGTATGGGACACGCCAATGAATGGTTTGCCAAGATCCTCATCAGTCAGACCCATTGCCTTGTACATTGCTCTGTGAGGGGCTCTTGACGTGCCTTCAACTACGTTTCTACTTGATATTTCCATGTTAGATGAGAATGGTGCTACAGGCATAATTTTAGCTTTGCATCAAAAAGTATGATTTCTACGCGTTTTTAATAATTAAGTTCATACAAGGTATGAATATGATGGTTAGAAAGGAAAAGTTGCTTGCACTATGTTGTTTTTTTGTAATTGCAGTGGCACTACTCATGCCAGCCTATGCTGATATCAAGTCATTCAAGACTGACAAAACCTTTTACAAAAAAGGAGACAAGATAATATTTTTTGGTACCACAGAGGAGGAAGATGTAGGTGAGTTTGTCACAGTTATAATAGATGATCCTGCTGGCAACTTCGTAACTTTGCGTCAAGGATATGTAACGATTGATAAGAATTTTACAGTAACAGTAGATACGAAAGAAAAATTTGCATCACATGGGATCTATAATGCTACTGGCTTTGTTGTTAATAAAACGAATTCCGTGTGGAAAACTTTTGATTTTTCACTAGATGGCTCTCCTGTTATTCATCCTACTAGCCAATCATCTCCTACACTACAACCAACCACCCCGCCAGCTCCAACACCACAACCGACACAACAGTCTTCTTCACAATCTGGTGAGGAAAACGAAAATGAAAGTAATAGCGATGAACTGACAATTCAGGAAAAAATTAAAGAAAGAATTGAAGCCGCAAAGAAGCAGAAAGAAGTCCAGGCCAATCCGCCACCTCAAACAGAATCTGGGTCTATAGTTGATCAAACAACCACTGGTGAATCTACTACCATAACAGATGATGCGACAATGACTGGAGATAAATCTGGCACAACTGGAATAAGCACTGCAATCGATCTTGGTTCTAATATGCTGTATGTGGTAATTGGTCTTGGTGGAGCTGGTGCCATAGCGGGAGTTGTTTATGGTATTAAAAATAAGACCAGACATGATCAAGGCGAGAAACCTGTAGTAAAAATTAGAGAACCTTCTGTAAAGTCTATTCCATCGGAAGATGACTATGCATTAATGATTCTTAAGAACAGACTTGCCAAGGGCGAAATAACAATTGATGAATTTAATGCGTTAAAAGAGGCATTAAAAGAACCCTAGTAGGCAAAATGAACTTTCTAACCAGAACGATCTAGGATGGCTGCATCAATTGTAGCAAGCTGTTCTTCAATCTGTGTGCTGTTTTCGTTACCATACGATATCAGAATTCTATCACCATCCTGCAAAACAAAATCAAGTATGCTTGGTACTTTTTGGTGATTTATGTAAAACTTTAAAGAGTAATCTTCACTTGTGCAGAATTCTCTTTTGTCAGGAAAGATAAAACATTCATCAGTTAGTCCTATTTTTAGTGTGGAAAAAAGAAATCCTAATGTAACCCCGGAGGCATGACGGTGAACAGTTTCACCATTGTGATTCTCAAAATGTATGTAGCTATTCTTTACCTGAAATGCTGGAGAGGAAAAGTCAAACTCATCTCCAAATATCATTACTTTCATCGCAGCGTGTTCGTGTTCATCACCAAGTGTTCCTGCACCTGGTGGTGCACCTGGAGCAGTATAGGTATTTTGATAGAAAATGTATCCCGTAATTCCAATAACTATGGCAACTCCTGCAATAATTCCTCCTGCAATTAATGTGAACTTGCGTTTTTCTTTGATACGTTTTTCAGCATAACTTTCGCGCTTTTGTTCACGCTCTTCTCTACTTTTTTTGCCCATAGGTTAATCAGACTCAAATTTTCACCCTAATTATTACTATCGATTAATCAGATTGACTCGCGATTTTTCTTTTTTATCAAATTCTTGATTTTGGTATTCTACATCTTGTTACTCAAAGATGTATTGTTTTTTGCCACATGCAGAGCATTTATCAAAAAATCTGTTTTCTACAGTCCAAAGATGATTTCCATCCCTAGATTTCGGGCACTTTTCTAGTTCTGCCATCATTTGACATTTCGAGCTCCATGATAAGATAAACGTGAAAATTGGATATATGGTTAAGTGAGTGCCTGCGTGGAAAGCACAAATCGATCTTGTGCTAATCTTGAACTGCTGCACTTACGTAAATCATTAAATAAAATACACAGACGAAATAGGTCATGGATTGTCTCTTTTGTGAAATAATTGCAGGAAAGACTCCAGCGTACTTTGTTTATGAGGATTCTACACATGTTGCCATCATGGACAAATATCCAATTCATAGAGGACACACACTCGTAATGCCACGAGAGCATCATGAGAAAATTATAGACATGACTCCAATGGATGTATCTGAATTATTTACAAGGATTCTTCCTATAGCACGTGGGGTAATAGAAGCTACTGCTGCTGACGGATTCAATATTGGACAAAACAACGGAAGAGCCGCAAACCAGATTATTCCACACGTTCATGTGCATGTAATT
>JAHEXS010000150.1 GCA_023252015.1 Candidatus Nitrosotenuis sp.
ATACGTCTTTTTTTTGGCACTAACTGTAGGACTGTTGCTGTTTTTGGGAATAGACGCAATTGTGGAAGCATTTGAGGTTTCCTCAGAAAACCTTGCAGGCGTATTTCATGGGCCGTTACTGATTGCTACAGTAGTTCTGATATCGTTATTTGGCCTGTATTATGCAGGGGAAAAGCTAACAAAGAAATCAAATCTTACAAAACTTGCAAATCCATACTCTGTTGCACTGATGGTCTCAATTGGAATTGGTCTTCATAACCTTGGAGAAGGACTCGCAATTGGGGCAGCGATCGGACTGGGCCAGGTAGCACTGAGCACGTTTCTGATAATTGGATTTGCCTTACACAACACAACTGAGGGAATTGCAATTGCAGCTCCTGTTGCAAAGGAAAAAACATTCGTACGGAAAATAATTGGACTTGGCTTGATTGCGGGAACACCTGCAATTTTTGGTACATGGGTTGGGGGATTTGCATATTCGCCGTTTACATCGATTGTCTTTTTGTCAATTGGAGCTGGTGCGATTTTCCAAGTAGTTATAGTAATATCAAAGTGGCTTCGAGAATACGACAAGAGCTTTACAAGCACTCCTGTAGCTGCAGGAATTGCAATTGGCATGCTGATAATGTATCTAACCGGAATGCTAGTCTAAAATGGCTCTGGATGTATGGTTATAACGGAATTTTTAAAATGACTTCGTATGTCTTGCTCTATTTGCGATGTCAGATCATGCACGCATTCAATTGAGAGGTCTTTGTCAAAAGAACAATCAATGTCAATTTTGAGTAAATCATCAAAATACAGAGTTACAATGTTCCCAATTTTCTTTATTTCGCTGTGTTCCTTTAGGAGCGTAAGTATCTTTTGGTCTGTTTTTTTGTAGTCTGATTTCAGGTTAGTCGGTATTGCAATGTGCGGTTCTAGGTGAATTGTGACATGGTTGATGTCTGGAATGGATTCGAAAACTTTCTGTTCTATTGTTTCTGATATTTTATGGGCCTGTTCTAGGTTCATTTCCCTGTTTACCATCACGTGCAGGCTCACATATCGCATTTCATCTGAGGCATAATAACTCACATTGTGAACACCCATCACGCCTGGTACGTCTGATGCAATTTCGTAAATTTTTGAATCCTTTGGAACGTCTTTCCAGCTTGGCTCAAAATGAATTGTAATTTCGGAATTTGTAATTTCTTTTTTGATGTTTTTCTCAACCAGATTGCTGATTTCATGTGCCATCTTAAAACTCACATTGCCGCGCAGTGACATTATGATATCTACAAAGAACATATCGCCTGATCTTCGCATGAGAACCGAACCAACATCCAGCACACCTTGGGTAGAAAGCGTAATTTCCCTGACTTTGCTTACAAGCTCTGGCGAAATTATATCAGTTAGGTCTAGTGCTGTTCTGTGAATTAGCTTTAGGCTCAAAAATACAAGCAGTATCCCAAGTACTAGTGCTGCAACAAAGTCTCCGTCGTGAAAACCAAATGATATCAGAACAATTCCAGCAACCACAACTAGTGTGGAACCCAAATCCATAACTGCATGATAAAAGTCAGCCTTGAGTGTCATGCCGCCAACTTTCTTAATTGATCTATTCAGCAGTACTATCCTAAAGACATCCGTACATATTGTGTAGATTGCGGCAATCAAAACAAGAGCGGTTGGAAATGCTGATGGCGGCGGACTCTGAATTCTAATTATAGCCTCGACAATAAAAAAACACGCAATAAGAAATATCGCTATTCCGCCAATTAATCCGCCAAGTGATTCGATTTTTCCATGGCCGTATGTATGTTCTGCATCTGGGGGTTTTATTGCAAATCTTGCTGCCAGTAACAATACTACTGTAACAATGCTGTCTAACAGTGCATGAATACTGTCAGTGAGCAGTGCTAAACTGTTTGAAAAAATACCGAAAACAAGTTCCACTACAAATGCAGAAAGTATTGCAAACAGCGAGAACTTTAGAGTTTTAGTCCTTTGAAGAAACATGATTGGCAATTAGAATTGAGATTTCCTGATATTAGTAATGTTCTGATTCCGAATGAATCATACGATAACATTATCTTTTATGAGCACAATAAAAAAATAATTTGAATAGACTGGTCTTGCTTTCGGGAATACTGTTACTGGTTCCGTTATACGCATATGCTGACTCGCACCCAAACCTTATCGTTTCTGCTGAGAAACCAGAATTTGGGAACCATTTTTCGGGCTCGATGATAGTGGAGGTAATAGTAAGCGATCCTGGCATTTCTGATACCTCTGTTGGAAAAGGGGAACCAGACGTTACGATAAATGGTAATAATCTTAGAATGGTTCAGGCAACCGACGGGCGATGGTACGGATACTTTGCAAATGTGGACAAGGCAAAGACTGCAGACCAAATTGCATTTGATGGTGGAGTTTCTGGAGTGGGGCTTGACTTTGGAGTATTTTGCAGCAAGGACACAACATCGCTTGGCCCAACATTTACAGAAACTAGTGGTATTGCAGTTCCACGATCAATGACTGGGGCAACCAATGGAAATTCTGCATTTGCTACCTGTACTGGTACTCCATCTGGAGCAAATTTTAACAGCGTGGTACGAAGCCCAAAATCAATCAACACAAACCCTAGCATATTGTCAGGCCAAATTGGTCTTGATGCAAATGCGTGGCCACTAGTACAATTATTTTCATTTAGCAGCAATGTTGTGATACGATACAACGGTGTTGGAACCCAATCCGTTACACTAGTTTACGATGACATGCCAAATGTCTCGCTAATCCTTGATAAAAAAAATTATCCGCCAAGTGCACACGTGTTTGCAACAATCAATGACATGCAACTAAACCAAGACCCGACATCAAGGGATTCTTGGACATTTAACATTGATCCACAAACTGTATTTTATGAAGCATTTACTGAATCTGGTACAAGCTCTGCAAGTGGGAGTACGGGTCTTGTCAATCTCATTCCAAAGCTTTCAAGTCTGGGATTTGAAAAAAATGGTA
>JAHEXS010000151.1 GCA_023252015.1 Candidatus Nitrosotenuis sp.
GTATTAAATGACTGTACAAAAAGATAAAATCAGCCGCTCAGCTTGGACGACGCTTGTTATCCTAAGCTGCCTGGGTTTGATTGCAATGTATGCAGAGACAATGATTTTGCCTGCCATTCCTGATTTCATAAAGGATTTTGACATCACATACAATACGTCGTCTTGGATACTTTCATCCTATCTAATTGCAGGAGCAGTTGCGACTCCGATTGTAGGTAAATTATCAGATGTTTATGGTAAAAAGAAGATGCTGCTTATCGTAATGGCAGTCTACTCTACGGGCATCTTGGCTGGAGGGTTTGCTAACAGTTTATGGTTCATGCTTGCAGCAAGAATAGCCCAAGGTGCAGGGATTTCGATGTTTCCGATTGCTTTTGGAATCATAAGAGAGGTCTTGCCAGAAAAAAAATTGGCAATTGGGCAAACCCTGTTTAGTTCTACATTTTCCGGTGGGGCTGTTATTGGATTGTTGGTAGGTGCAAACATCATTCAAAATTATGGGTGGCATGCTACCTTCTTTTCTATATTGCCTGTAGCAGTAATTCTGATGTTTATTATATTGAAGTTCATTCGCATTAGAACTCCGCCCGATGTGTCAAAAATTAGATCTGAAAAGAATGCACATGATGCGTCTTTGATGTCAATAGATCTAAAAGGATCATTGACGCTAGCTGCTACAATAGTTTTATTTCTTGTTGGTATTTCCTATTTGGAACACGGTACAAATTCAAGTTATGATTCAGTAGGCTTTTTTGCATTGGCAGCTGTTTCATTGGTATTATTTATAATAATAGAAAAAAGAACCAATTCTCCGTTGATTGACATTAAGCTAATGACACACAAAAGGCTTCTTCCAGCAACAATCATTCTTTTAATTGTCGGTCTTTGCACGTTTATGGTCTATCAAACAATACCAATTTTGGTACGTAGTCCTCAACCACTAGGTTTTGGAGGAGATGCACTTGTTGTAGCGGCAGTACAACTTCCATTCATGATTATTTTGCTGATTGGTACTGTCATTTCTGGTTTTGTCTTAAACAAGATTGGCAATACACGACTCACTGCGATAGGAGCCATTGTAAGCACTGCTGGATTTGTCAGTCTGCTCTTTTTCCATTCTACAGAGAGCATGATTACAATCACATTAGCAATGATTTCAGCAGGATTATCTCTTGCATTTGTGGGAGGATTTAATATTGTGTTGTTATCTGCGCCAATTCAATCTACTGGAATAGCACTTGGAATGACCTTGCTTCTCAACTTGATAGGGCAGTCAATAGGGCCATCACTTGCAGCCATGTTTCAGCAGATGCACCAATCTACAGTCGCAGGCATACTCGGTAAATTTCCCACTAGCGAAGCGTATAATATGATATTTCTTACTGCTACACTGATATCTCTTGCAGCCGTCGCTCTTGCCTTGGCGCTAAACAGAAGAAAAATCGTAGTCCAATCTTTTTGAGCAACTGAAAAATCTTCCAAAACAATGACCTTTGATAATCTTGACGAACTCCTTTGTAGTATCTCCATTCTCTCCTAATTAGTAACCTAACACTTAATTTCCATTCTGTTTTTAACATAGATATAATGAGCTCGGGAATAAGACTTGGCATCCAGTACGCAGGTGTTGCAATTGCCTTGTCTGCTATATTATGGATTGGCCACGATTCAAAATTTTCAGTCTGGGCAGAAGTAGATGAGAATAAAAAGTCTTACAATTTTACAAGCATTTCTGGAGATGAAATAAAAAACAATCCTATGGCTCAAAAAATTCTCAAAAATATTGAGATTGCAAAGCAAAGGATGGAACAGATGAACCAAAAACAAAAGCAGCTAACAGAACAACAAAAAATTATTGAAGAGAACAGAAAGATTGCCAAAGAATCATTGGAGAAACAATTGGCTAGGATGGATAAAGACTATGAAGACTTTACTCCAAAAAATTCGTATGCTAGATTTCTTTCAAATAGTATCACTGCAACTCATCATGATATTTTCTGGGATCAGTTTACCAACATGAATGAGAGAGTAAAAATTGCAAACCTGGCAAAAAAAGCAGTTTTAGATAATGGCGGAACGATAAACGAGGCAAGGGCAGAGTTTAACAAATACGCAGCAATGTCAAGGGTTGAAATGATACAGTATGTCATGGAACTTAACATAAAATACGGATTCACAGAGCAAGATTTGCAGTCGTACTTTGATAAGTATGGAAAACTACCAAGATATGAAAATGACGTGGATGTCTCATGCTATGGATGCGAAAAATATGAAAAGATAAAGGAACAAATACTCGCTGAAAAAGAACGCTCTAAAACTAACAAAGTATAAAAATTGTAATCAAATATCATGACAAGAAATGCATGTCACGATTATTTTTTGATCTCAAGGTAGAAAATCGGGATAAAACCTGATTAAAAAAATATTTTCAGTTTTTTCTTGCCTCTATGATCGGTTTTTTATTGTATGATTGTTAACCAGATTCAATGAACATACAACTAGAAAAAACTAGTGAGTACTGGATTTATGATCAAAAATGCAAAAAGTTGCTAGATTATGACGAAATCAGATTTGCGGGGTTGATAAATAACATGGGTCACCTGGTAGCAGGCGGTTTCAAGCCTGGAATTTCACCACTAGAAGATGATGCTGAGAGAAAAAAAATGTACATGGAGCTAGCGTTGCGAGTCTCAATGAGAAAAGATTTTGATTATAGTCTTGGGCCAGTAAAATATGCCGCTTCGCGAAGAGAAAAAGCAGTAATGCTAAGCTTTCCAATGAATTCTAATGTCCTCTTGGTATCAGCTGAACCAACCGTGGACATTGATAAAATAGCGAATAAAATCATAAAGCTAGTCGGATTAAAATAAGATACTCTGTCTTTGCAATTTCTAGCCCTTTCTAGTTTCTGTTATGCAGC
The DNA here is from genome assembly GCA_023252015.1 of Candidatus Nitrosotenuis sp. GTDB lineage: Archaea > Thermoproteota > Nitrososphaeria > Nitrososphaerales > Nitrosopumilaceae > Nitrosotenuis. The sequence goes on from JAHEXS010000151.1 coordinate 2,921, forward strand.
TACTTCAATAACCTGTTTTTCGGATTCTTTTTCTTTGGCGTCTTTTTGCTTTATCCTTGCTAGGTATTCTTCTA
>JAHEXS010000152.1:0-823 GCA_023252015.1 Candidatus Nitrosotenuis sp.
CCTGCAGGAATGTAAACGTGGCAATCCATGTCTTCATTTGCGGCAAACATTGCAGCTGCAGCAGACGTGTTGCCAGTGGATGCGCAAATTATCTTTCTTGCCCCAATTAGTTTTGCATGGGTGATTGCAGTCGACATGCCGTTGTCCTTAAAGGAGCCACTCGGGTTGTATCCTTCTGGCTGGAGCCACAAATTTTCATGATTCACACCAATGTACTCTGCAACCTTTGACATCTGGTAGGGCTTTGACTGTCTTCCTTCAGCTCCGTCAAGTGAGACCAAATACTTGGAACATTCTTCCTTACTCGCGGTGTCTATTTGGCAAAAATTGAGAAGATCTCTGAATCGCCATACTCCACTCTCGTTGAAAATATTCCCTTGAGGATTACGTCTTGTATAGAATAACTCCTTTAATTCTGGTGATGGTGATTTTTTGTATTTTACGTCAAGAAGGTGCCCTTTCTCACACTGTATGTTTCGCGATGTAATTGGATATTCCAATCCGCAAAAAGGATCGATGCATTTGAGGTACGCGTTATCGTTCAATGATTTGCAAATAAAATACTGGTTTAAAAATCGTTAACCATTATTAAAATACACTAGAATACTCTGTTATCTCTTAGGTTGATACAATTATTCACCATCAAGTACAGGTCAACACCTAACACATCAGTTTGTTTTAATGTCAAAATTGACCATAGGTACCATTACCTGTCAAGTCAGTGCGGCAAAACTTTGATCCCAATCCGGAACTACTATCCATGATGGAGACGTTCCACCAGATGGTGAATCATTGTATAAGAATAGGACTGGAAAACAACTGC
>JAHEXS010000152.1:833-2988 GCA_023252015.1 Candidatus Nitrosotenuis sp.
ATAAATTCAGAAGAAAACTAAACTCGTGGTCTTTTTACGAACTGGAAAGGCAGGTGTCATACAAGGCAGCGTGGGACGGCATTCCGTTTTGTAAAATTAATCCAAGGCGCACCAGCACGCTCTGTCCTACATGCGGAGGAAAACTCCAAGTGGACAGGCAGAGACATCGGGATTTGTGGTGCGGTAATTGCAAGCGATGGCGCGACAGGGATGTCGTTGCCGCAATGAATATCGCTTACAAGGGGTTGGCAAGGCTGACCAATCCTCAAGGTGACACAAGTGAAGCGGAGGGGGAACCTGGATCCAGTAATCCTCAAAGTCTATGTGTCAAAGCTGTCTGAGGTGTGCTGACAATGAAAGGCATTGGCATCAACCGAAGAGGTAACTAGCCCAGTTTAAATTTGAACTGATGATTGTCCAGCATCCATCCGGCCTAACATTTTTGAATAGTGATACACCAGTACAAGAAAATGGTCGTCTTTTCTAAGTATATTGAAGGAATCTTGCGCCAAATATCTGACTCTCATACTATTCTGCAAAATCTAAAAGACAAACCAGGAGATCTGGATATCATAAAAAAGGAACTTGCCAAAATAACCGGAATATTACAGGTTTTGACAAATAAGATTGAGGCAAATCCTGAAGAATCGACAGATTATCAGTATTTCTTATCGCCGTCAAAGTACTACTTGGAGAATTATGATTTTTTTAGGGAAATTGATACTGTATCATTATTGTATTCTGACGATCCCATGCGGCTAAAGGGCATCAGACATGCCATACTGGATGCACTGGATGAGAAAAGCCTAATTGGACACATAAGCGCATTTCTTAGAGGATGTAATCATGACTGAAAAAAAATGCGTAATTTGCGGATGCAAGGATCACAAAATATTTGGCTGTTCACGACACTGGTCAAAAAACTGTAGCTGTCACAAAAACATCTAGTCGTCCGGCTTGCAGGTATCACACATAACAAGACTGAATGATTTTTTGGCCATGTCTATTGTGGAAAACCAATGAAATCCGTTGCCATCATTACTTGCAAATTTGCCCTCCGTAATAACATCGCATTTGCTTTGGTGTATGGTCTTTGCAGCATTGTCAGAAAACACGATAAAGCCGATACTTGATCTCTTTACCAGCTTGAATTGTTCCAAGCCTTCGATTTTTGACATTTTAAAACAATAAAGCAACACGATCTTGGTATTTTAATTGGATTACTTTGCACCCGAACGAACATGGAAGTTTATACAGCACTTGCATTCTTTGTTGATGCACTCTGACTCGGTATAGTGGCCACAAATGCCGCATTCACAATGTGTCTGCATGAGCATCATTACTTCATTCCAGAATATAACTAAAACGGCATATTTTTTGCTAATCTGAAGCTAAAATGATGTTATTTTTTTGATTTAGAGTGTTTTTCTGGTTTGGTTTCTTTTTTTTGTTTTGCAATCTTGCCTACTAACTCTTCAATCTCCGCTGCTTTTTTGTCAACTACCTTGATTATGTCCTGGATGAATTTATCAAGATCGTCATCTGACACTGGTGGCTCAGCTTGAGCAGCTATTTCGTTTATCGCAGTTGAGATTTCGGAACTGACCTGCTCAAAGCTTTCAGGGTCTTCATATGCGGCACTGTATAGTGATTTGAGATTATTTACCTGGTTGATGAGCTGATCAGTCAAAGTTATGTGATAATCGATGCCGTTAATGGAAATCTCCTTTGTGAGCATGATTCTGTCTTTTTCGTATGATGTCTTATAGTTTGCGCTGTGTCAGATTGATTTTTTTGAATTTAGTGGCGTTTTACACTGCCTTTTAAAATATGAAAATACTTGTTTCAATACCGAACGTCGAGCAATTTTATTGATGTGAGCAAGAAAACCCGAACCCTTCAGGGTTAGGATGAGAGCGAGATGTAGACAGAAGGTAAGCACTGGTTCAACCAGAATGGTTTTAGGCAAAAATAATCTCTAAAACAATCATTGCAAAAGACATAACAAATTCAGACTCTATCCAAATTCCGAACAATCACAAAAAATGATTTTGATGTTTGTAGGGTCAGAACGTAATGTACTCTAGCGCGACTGCGTCGCTAATGAGGGAGAAGTGCTTTGTGTTTACCACGTATCCGTTTTTGATGTCGTTTA
>JAHEXS010000153.1 GCA_023252015.1 Candidatus Nitrosotenuis sp.
ATTGCGTATCTTATCCATTCAAGCACAAGCGGATTTGCCTGCCCTGCGGAATCCCCAACTAAAATCAGTCTGTCATAAACTGTCTTTCTTGATAATCCGTCATTTGGAATTAATCCATAATGGAATTCTATTGGAGTTATCTTGCCAAGCGATTCTATCGGTCCTAGTCTCTTTTCCATTATTTCTTTTAGTCTTTCTGTTGGGTCTACATTGGACTCGGGTTTGCCCACTCCAACTCCAATTCGCACCGTATTTTTTCCAAGAGGAAATATCCATGCATATCCTGCAGGGGAGTATTTCTGTCCTACCATTAACCACCATGTTTCCGAATCTACGTTTTCTGCAACCACTTCGTATTCTGCACCTGCACCAAATCTTTTCCATTGGGAAACAAGGTCAAGTGACTTTGCAACAACTGATTGAAAACCACTTGCATCGATTACTATTTTTGAATTAAATTTGATTTCTTCCTTTCCTGCAGTTGCCTTTACTCCAAGTATTTTTCCATCTGGATCTCTGATAGTGTCGGTAACCATGGTATCAAGAAATAATTGAACTCCTTGCTTTTGTGCCTCATCTGCTAACCATCTGTATGTTTTTCTCACATCCAGCACTGCCGCCATTGATTCCTTATTGCTTATTTTGACTGTATTGTTTGGCGAGCAAAACGCATAGTTTTTGATTGGATTATAACAATCATCTGGAATGTTAAATTCTTTGATTGCGTCAATCCAAGTAACTCCGCTCGTTCTCACGGTTTGAGCTATTGTGTTTTCTTTTTCTAATAATGCTACCTTTGCACCGTTTTTTGCAGCCGAATATGCAGCAGATGAGCCAGCAGGACCTGCGCCAACTATGACAATATCAAAACTAAACTCTTTTGTCATTATATTTAATAACTTTTTTGAATATTATAATCTGTAGTTTTTGCCATGTGTATTTTCATATTGTTGCTTCATAGGACGAGTTTTTTGAAATCATTATTCGTTTTGATGTGCTCAAAGTCAATGTCAAATTTTGCCTTGTACTTGAAAGAGTGATCGAGCTTTATAGTATGTTTTAAAACATCAAGACTGTCCTTTATGTTGCCTTGTTTTGCTAAGCTTGAAGATTTGTTGTACAGTGCAGTTGTGTTATTTGATTTTATTTTTAGGACATCATCAAAACATGTAATTACTTCATCATATCGTGCCAAATAATGTAATGCGAGCCCCTTGTTTATTAGCGCCAAAACATTCTGTGGTTCTATCTCGATTACCTTGTCATAAATTGAAATCGCGTCAACATATTTTCCGAACTTGCCAAGAATATTTGCTTTTTTAATCAATGCGTCAACATGGTTTGGAATTAATTCTAATACTTTGTTAAAGAGGTTCAGTGCTTTTTTTGAATTGCCAAGATTTAGCTCTGTTATTCCGTGATTGAAAATTTCCGTTGCACTCATTACTTGAGAATGGGTTTTCCATTTCCGTCGTTTTTTCGCTCCGCGTCGAAGGTTGCCATGTGATCTGGATCTCTATGCATGTAACTATGGTCATCGCCCTGTTTTTTCCTGCAGAATTTCTTGTGAATGGATTCCTCGATTTTTAGAGTTGACTCATTTTCATGAAACATCCTTTTTCCACAGTCTTCACAAATGATCTCAGCCATGTATATAGTCAAATATCAAATGTATTTATTTTATACTCCGTCATTCATGCAGTATATGGCAGAAATACAGATCGTACCTCTTATTAGCTGGTCTGTGGTGGCCACTGTTTTGTTTGTAGTTGTAGGCCTTGCTTACCGCACTTACATGAGGAAAAAAAGAGACATTGACAACTTAGGCTCGATTTGAGTCTGCAATCTCTTTGATGTATGCTAGTATTCCTGTATAATCAAGGTCGCCAAATCCCTTTTCGACTGCATCTTGGTATACTTGATTTGCCTTTTTTGCCATGGGAAGATCCAACCCAAAAGCCTGAGCGGTCTGGTTTATCGTATCTAGATCTTTTTTGAGATTACTTAGGGTAAACGTGGGCTCATAGGAATCTTTAATCATCTTGTATGCTTTGGTCTCACTCATTCCTGTTTTAAAATAAGTAGAATTAAGAATTTGCAGGAACACTTCTGGCTCAATTGAAGCTCCTCTGGCAAGTGTGATTCCTTCCGATAATGCAAGTGAAAGCATGGCAATCTGGAGATTCATTGCAAGCTTTACTGCATGCGCAGTTCCATTTTCTCCAAGATAAAATACCTTGTTTGCAATTACATCAAAAATTTTTCTGTATTTTTCAAACGATTCCTTATTTCCACCAACCATCATTACAAGTTCTCCATTTATTGCCGCATTTGGTCCGCCCATGACTGGGGTATCTAGCATTACTATTCCTTTTTTTGCAAATTCAATTGCTATTTCTTTTGATGCGATTGGATTTATGGTACTCATGTCTGCAACTACCAACCCATCATGTTTTCCACATGATATGCAGCTATCTCCAAACGATACCTTCCTGACAACATCTGCGTTTTTTACGACAGTGAAAACGATATCTGAATTTTCCGCAACTTCCTTTGGAGTATCGACTACTCTTGCACCATTTTCTTGTAGTTGTTTAGTCTTTGTTTTTGTCCTGTTGAACACTGTAAGTTCGTACCCTGATTTTAAAATATGAAGACCGACTGCGTTGCCAAGCAATCCCGTTCCAACTAATCCTACACGCATAATAGTTTTTTTTGGTTATTGATTATTTGTGTTGTGATTTAGCGTAACTCTTCTTTTGTTACCTGCCATTGCCCGCCAAGTCTTGACGCTGTGAATGCAATGTGCCCAATTACCTTATCTCCTCTTCTAACCATCGCGTAATCCTGCTTGCTGATCTTAAGTACGCGTTGTCTCGTTTTGTACCCTCCTTCTATTACCTTGATTTTAAAGCG
>JAHEXS010000044.1 GCA_023252015.1 Candidatus Nitrosotenuis sp.
AATTACAGGCTGAGCATAAAAAACTTAAAGAACCAAATTTGTTATACCCAATAGCAGAGCAGGTCTACATTCACATCAACCCACATACTTCGTCTGATGATGGTTACATGGAATATGTAATAGTCGAGCCTGATGCACCAGACAGAAAAATCATGGAATGTGCAGACAAGATGTTTGCAGTCCAATCCGCAGATCTAATTCCACCAATTGAAATCACAGAGCGATTTAACATGGTTGAAACTTATCTTAAAGAACATGTAGATCTAACTGATTCTGCAGTAAACTATGATACCATAGGTGACATATACAAACTAAAGACACTGCCAGTACAGAAAAAAGACTGGGTTGGACTAAGACATCACTTTTTACAAAAGAGAGCAGGAGTTGGCATATTAGATCCATTTCTTTCCGATCCAAACCTAGAAGACATATCAATTATTGGAGCGGGAAATGTTTACGTAATTCACAAATCATTTGGTGCACTAAAGTCTCCATTATTTCTTGGTGTGGAAGAAATCGATGAATTAATTATTAGCATGTCAGAACAATTTGGAAAAACAGTATCGCACGCAAAACCTGTAGTTGACGCAGTGCTTCCTGATGGCTCTAGAATTAACATTGTATTTGGAAAAGACATCAGCAGAAGAGGAACTAATGCAACAATAAGAAAATTTGCAAGCACCCCACTTTCAATCACGCAAATTCTGACATCAAAGGCACTTGACTTTAGGGAAGCTGCATACATGTGGATGATGCTGGCAGAAGGAATGAGTGTCTTCATCAACGGAGAAACTGCATCTGGAAAAACCACCACATTGATGGCACTTACTGCATTTATCCCATCAAACTGGAAAATAGTAACAATTGAAGATACACCAGAAATTACATTGCCTCACTCTAACTGGATTACAGAAGCAACAAGGGATACAGGACATGAAAATTCCAGTGTGACAATGTTTGATCTGCTAAAAGCAGCATTAAGACAGAGACCTAACTATATCTTTGTAGGAGAAATCAGAGGTGCAGAAGCAAACATTGCGTTTCAAGCAATGCAGACGGGTCACCCAGTAGTTAGTACATTTCACGCAGCAAACATGACTGCATTGATTCAGAGAATTACAAACCCTCCGATGCTCATACCAAAAACAAACGTAGAGAACCTAAACATCGGATTATTCCAAGGTGCAGTCCAGGGACCTGGAGGAAAAAGAGTGAGACGGGTTCTTTCAATTAATGAAATTCTGGGCTACAATCCAGAGGGCGGAAACATAATGTTCATTCCTGTCTTTAACTGGGATCCTGGAACAGACCAAGTAAAATTCAGGGGCAGAGGAAGCAGTGCACTATTTGTTCAAAAACTGCTTGAAAAACGAGGAATGCACAAAAAAGATGAGGGCTTACTATACGAAGAACTAGAGCTACGGGCAAAAATTTTGCAGAGAATGATGGAAAAAAGAATCTTCAACTTTTATGATGTCTTTGATTCTATATCTCACTGCAGAGAGATAGGTCTTGACGCATTTTACAAGGAGCTCGAGTCGTTGTGATGCAGATATCTCTGTTCAAAAACCTTACACTTGTAAATCTGCAAAAAAGCGATGAAAAATTTGTCTATTTTATAGCGTTTTTGTTTAGCATATCAACTGGTGAAATAGGCGGTATAGATCTAATCAAGACCACACGTGATACAAACTACGGAAAATACACTAAAGCGTTTAAAGAAGTGCATCAGCTAGGAATCGGATGGAGTTTTGGAATATCGGCATCACTTGAAATGATTTCAGAAAAAGTTTCAAATGATAAACATGATCCGCTAAAACAGCTCTTGATCAAGCTAGCTCAAGTTATTCGATTAGGGGATACACTAAAGACATTTCTTGGAGATGAGCTGAAATCCACTCTGACTAATTTCGTCATAGTTTATGAGAGAAAGCTTGAAAACCAAAAACTATTCTTGGAAATGTTTTACACCTTGATGTCGACTGCTGCTTTTATGATATCGGCAAACTCGATTATGAGCATGCTTATGGGGCAATCAAACTCAGAAGGAATTCTGCTGATGTCATTTATTGGAGTTACGGTAAGCATGAGTGCGTTTGTATTTATGATGTATATCATGTTCCCGCGTGATATACTAGGGTATCAATCGGGGGACGAGGATCTGAAATTTAGACTCAAAGTCTACGTGACACTAGGGGCTGGTATTGGAATAGGTCTGGCTCTCTTGATGACCCATATCGTGCCAACAAGTTTGGTTGTGGGCATTGCTGCTGCACCCTTGCTATATCCAGGAATAATTGCAAGAAAAATTGAAAAAAGAATTAAAGATCTTAATGATTGGTATCCTGAATTTATTCACCACTTTGGAGAAATTTATGCCACAATCGGCTCAATTGGTAGTACGCTTGAGGCAGTACTGAGAAGCGACTTTGGACCTCTTCAGAGTCATGTGGAGCGATTTAAAAACCGAATCAAACATAGAGTTGATCAGAAAACTAGCTTCGAATTATTCTCTCGTGATACTGGAAGCCAAATAATTGCAAACGGAAACGAGGTGATCTCATATGCAATGGACAAAGGAGGAGATATGGGTCTTGCAGGAAATCATGTCTCAGACATTACAGTAAAAATTAATGAGCTTAGGGCAAAAAGGGCACAAACATCTAAAACATTTGAAACCATCATAGTAGTACTTCATGCATTAACGATGGCAGTATTTGGTTTGATGAACAAACTGACTGCAATATTTTATGAAATGGTAAAAACAGTCGATATATCAAATGACGCGTTAACATTAACTCCGATAAATCCAGAATTTATGGCAATGATGATGCCTGCAATGATTATAATGATATCTGTCATCAGTGCAATGGCACTCAAGGTTGCACAGGGTGGACTGTATAAGACAGTGTTCTATCACATTGGAATGCTGATAGTAATAGGCTCAGTTGTCATGTTTGTAATGGATGCATTATTGTCTAACTATTTGGCAAATCATGTACTGGACTTTGTAAAACCCAAAATCTAATCGAAAACTGTATGATTAGATCAAACATACATCACTCTATATTTTTAATTAAAAAGTAATCCATATGAGTAAACTCATCGTGATATAGTATATGATGACACAAACAATTTCAGATTCTTTGCAGGTTGTATCGTTTAATCTAAACAGTTCTTCTGGTAAGAAAGAGGACTACGCTGTTCCAATTGAACAGGTAAGAGAAATTCGAGCAGTTGAAAAAATTACCAAAGTTCCTCACTCTGAATCACATGTCAAGGGAATAATGAATCTTCGAGGATTGATAATTCCAGTAATTGACGTAAAGGAAAAACTCGGACTTGATTCTACTGCAAATACCAATTCTTCAAAACAGCGAATCTTGGTTGCAGAGGTAAACAATTCGCTTACAGGCCTTCTTGTAGATGAAGTAGATCAGGTAATGCGCATTCAGACAAAGGACATCGAGTCTGCACCTCAGGGAGCACTTGAATCACATAATTATGTAAAAGGAGTTGCAAAGATCAATGAAAAATTAATGATTCTTTTGGATGTTAGTCTCTTGCTTGGCTCAAATAAAATAGAAAATGCTCAAAAATCAACAAGCACCTTCCGAAAGGAGTCAAAACCAATAGAAAAACCGCAGCCTGCTGGAGATTCAAGCCATCAAAACACTGAAAGTATGGGTGATATCCCGCCAGAATTGGCCGAAGTATTTAATGAAGATGCAAATGGTATTCCTCCAACCCAAATAATTAGAGAAGAAACAATTCCAAGTAACTAGCAAACTGTTCCAAAAATGAGTAATAATCGATGATTTAGTGCCGTTTTGGAGTCGATCTTTTCTAAAAAATTCCTTTCTGTTTAATATTGTGCAAGGTATGATTTGTACATGTCATTTAAGATGCCAAAACTTGAGGATATCTATGACAAAATTGAGTCCGAAGAAAGCAGACCTATGAGTAAGGCAGATGGGTATCACTGGGGACTTGACTACCTAAATGATACGCTAAAACAGCTTGAGAAACTAGAGCAAAGGGCTTTGGCAAAAAATAATCCCATGTTTTACAATGACGTCAAGATATCAATTCAAAGGGCACAACACGCACAAAAAGAACTACAAGATAAGCTAACCAAAATAAAATAAACTACAAGCCCTATTTGGCAACAAATTAACGGTCTTATTAATTTTGTATGATCATATCAAACATACTTTATGATATATCATGAATTGATTTAACGAAATTTAATGCAACTTTGTGTATTTTACTCTAAGATTATTACTTATTGGAGTGTTTCTAGTGTCGCATTCACACAAAAAAGGACTGATGCCTGATGCTAGCTAAATCTATCTCATCACAAATCAATGTTCTGATAATCAACGACTCAAACTACATGATCACACTATTGAAAGATCTTATCTCAAGTGAAACTGTGCAAGTATATGATGTTGCAAGGGATGGCATTGATGCATTAAGAAAAATTACCATGCAGAAACCTGATGTAATACTTTTGGATTTGGAAATGCCACATATGGATGGATTAACTTTCATTGAAGAAATGGTAAAACGTGGAACACTGATACCGACAATCTTAGTTAGCAGCTTTAGTCAAGATGGAGCAAAGATAGTGCTAGACGCATTAGAAAATGGAGCAATTGATTTTGTACCGATTTCCCAACTAAACCCAGAAAATATGACTATTCTAAAAGAGACGTTAATCGATAAAATAAACACTGCAGCAAAATCCGATCCACAAAAGGCAGTCTTGGAGAAAATCAAAAATCTAAAACCAAAAAGAAAGGCGCTAGTTTCTCCTCAGGCGGCATCAACTGTTGTTGCAATAGCCTCATCTACTGGTGGACCTAGCGTAGTGCAATCAATATTATCTGCATTTCCAGCAGACATTCATGCAGGAATTCTAGTTGTACAACATATGCCGAAAGGGTTTACAAAAAAATTTGCTGAAAGACTAAATGAGAATTGTGAAATAAACGTCAAGGAAGCTCAAAATGGAGATTTGATAACAGAAGGAACTGCTCTTGTTGCTCCAGGAGATATGCATATGGAGGTAGACTCCCAACTAAGAATAAAACTCGTTGATGGGCCAAAGAGGTTTGGTGTCAGGCCTGCTGCAAATGTAACCATGATATCATCAGCTGAATACTTTGGAACAAATACAATTGGTGTGACACTGACTGGAATGGGGCATGATGGTGCATTTGGTATGAAGACCATAAAGAGAAGAGGTGGGAAAACAATTGCCCAAGATGAAAAGTCTTCTGTAGTATTTGGTATGGCAAGAGCAGCATGCGAACTAAATGCAGTAGACAAATTATTGCCCCCTGACAAAATCCCAGAAGCAGTTTTAGAAGAGGTACAAAAACTTGTCACAGAATAATTACCGAGAGATGTATGTTTCAGAGGCACTAGAGCACGTTGAAACAATCAATGACACATTACTAAAACTAGAAGAGGAACCGAATAAAAAAGAGCATTTAGATCTGATATTTCGTTCTGCTCATACCATTAAAGGAATGTCAGCAACATTGGGATATGACGATACGAGAGAATTATGTAAAAACATCGAAAACATTTTTGACAACATTAGAAAGGGACAGGAAAAACTTGCTCCAAATCTGGCAAGTGCATTATTCAAATGTATAGATCTTTTGCGTGAAATGATCGCAGATGAGAAAAAGAAAGTAGACCTAAAACCATATCTGCATATGCTTGAACACCCAGATGACGCACAAGTCGATGTGGTTGAACCAACAAGTAGCACCAAATCTCCCACAATACGAGTAAAAATGTTAGACCTTGATTTACTGGTTAATCTTGTCGGCGAGCTTGTCATATCTAAAATGAGACTGGAACAAACTCTAAGCCACGATGGTTCAGATGAAGCTCGTCAAGTTATGACGGAACTTGACAGACTTGTAACTGATCTACAGTATCAATCAATGAAGCTCAGACTTGTACCAATAGATCAGATCTTTAGTAGATTTACAAGACTTGTACGGGATACATCAACCGGACTGGGCAAACAAGTTAACCTAACCATGGATGGTTCCGGAATAGAACTTGATCGTACTGTTCTTGATGCAATAACTGATCCTCTCTTACACATTCTACGAAACTGTGTAGATCATGGCATTGAAACTCCGCAAGAGAGAGAATCAAATGAAAAATCTCCAATCGGTACAATCAAGCTTACAGCATACGGTGTAGGAGATCAAGTGGCAATCAAAATTGAAGATGATGGCAAGGGAATTGACATTGATAAGCTCAAAGCAAAAGCAGTAGAAAAGAAACTCATCACACAGGACGAAGCATCTAAGATGTCAACTGATGAGGCAATCAACCTATTGGGAACTCCTGGCCTCTCTACTGCAAAAGAAGTTACAGACGTTTCTGGAAGAGGTGTAGGAATGGATGTAGTGATAACCCAAGTCGAAGCAGTAGGAGGCAATGTAAAAATCACAACCGAAAAGGGAAAAGGAACGACAATTGTCCTGACAATCCCGCTTAGTGTATCAATCATTGGAGGACTGCTGATTAATGTATCTGGAGACAAGTATGTCCTGCCACTTTCAAGTATCTCGACCACCGTTGTAGTTGAGGCAAATCACATCAAAAGCATACATGGACAGGAAGCAGTCGTATTACGCGAACAAGTTGTTCCGCTGGTAAGGGTATCAAAACTACTTGGCACGCAAGAAACTGAACCAAGCAATACTGACAAAATAACAATAGTAATTGTCAACAAGGGAGGAAAGCCCTATGGACTTATTGTGGATTCATATGATAGAAAACAAGAAATTGTAATTAAACGACTAAGCAACGAAACACACTCATCGGATCTCTTTACCAACGCCACAATTCTTGGCGATGGAAGCGTTGCACTAATCCTTGATCCAGCGTTGCTGGTATAGTGATACACATGGCTGCACTAGTAGGTATTAATTCCGAAGAGATTCAAGATCTCATCAAAGTATTTGATCAATACATTACATCAAAAACATCCGTGGCATTATCCACGCTCTTGAGCGAATCAATAGTTCATAATGTAAAAGTCTTGGAATGTGGGATTTCCGATATTAAAGACATCAAGTTAGATCCTGATGAAATTAAAATGTGTGCAGTAAGATTGAACGGAAAAGGTGACACTCACATTGAAATTCTTTACACTATACAACAAAAACATGCAAAGAGAATAGCGGCAAAACTGCTTTGCCAAAATGAAGTTTGTGAGATTGATGAAATGGGAGCGTCTGCAATCCAAGAAGTTGCAAATATAATGACTGGTTCTTTCTTTAATGCTTTATCTAATGGTACTGGATTTCGAGTAGATCTATCAACTCCAAATTACACAAATGATGAATTGTATTCACTAATAGATACATCAGTTAAGGACATTGCAAAACCAATTGAGAATGTAGTAATAACAGATGTAGAGCTTATTGGAAAATCCAGTGGAACAAAGCTGCACATGATAATAATGCAAAATACACTGAACGCACGAAAATTACTTGCTAATAATTCTGAACAAATTAAGGAGCAACAGTATATCTTTGATAAACAAAATTCTGAGCTTGATGCATTACTAGAAGGAACCGATCTACAACCTGTTGGCGGACAAAATTCTGAGCTTGACGCATTACTAGAAGGAACCGATCTACAATCCTACCCTGTTGGCGGACAAAATTCTGAGCTTGATGCATTACTTGATGATGTGCTAAAGGAGAAGTAGTAATGAGTTTTACCAAACAGACTCATACAAACCAAAACACAGTTGAAATTCCAATGGGCGGATTAGGCTTTACAACCTCAGAAAAAACACTATTGCAGACATTTGTCGGCTCATGTATCGCAGTATGTCTCTATGATTCAAGTGCAAAAGTTGCTGCAATGGCCCATATCCTGCTTCCAAAAAATAATACAAACGATCCAAATCCAAAACCCGAGGCAAAATTTGCCGATGTTGCAATCAAAATCATGCTAGATAAGCTGAAAACCAGTAATGCAAAGATGAATAGATTGAAAGCAAAGATGGCAGGAGGCGCCAATATTTTTCAAAACGAAGGAAAATCAAATGTCTTTAACATAGGGGGCAGAAATGCCGATGCAATAAAATCTCTTCTTGATGAGCAAAAAATCCCAATAGTTGCACAGGATATAGGGTCAACTTCGGGCAGATGGATCATTTTTGATATGAATTCTCTAGAAATGAAGGTCAAAGACAGAACAAAGGGCGTGAAAATAATTTGAGTCTTAATGAGACA
>JAHEXS010000154.1 GCA_023252015.1 Candidatus Nitrosotenuis sp.
ACTATAATCAAACGAGGTGGTGTTTTTTGAGGTACAAATTGGAATAAATTGCGAGTAACCGGTTTTTAAACTGGAGTCATGCTCTTTGTCACCTTGTTTACCTTTGATTGAAGTGTACAAGGTAATGTTTGGATCAGGATTCTTTTGTTTTTCTGCTAGGTATTCTATTTCATGGCGTATTACATCGGCGCCAAATCTAGCATAGTGCGGCTCCCACACATCATGACAGTTAGTATTATCATGTTGAACCAAAGTGTAGGATTTTCCGTGAACAAATCTAACCTCGTCTACGTTTGCTTCTTTTGCTATCTCTAATCTTGTTTCTGGCTTGAGTGGTTGGTTTTCTGTTTGAGACCAAACATTTGTTATGTCATAAACAATACTACCAGGGTAGCTACTCCAGTCTGGCTGCAGGTGCACATAGACAGACTGCTTGTTGATTGCTTGTGCTTGCAAAGCAAACACACTTGTAATATAATAGCTCACTATTATTCCAATCATCACAAACATCACAACATAAAGAACTTTCATCCAAAGTTTTTGGATTTTGCGTCCTTTTGAAAGTTACTATTAACTCTGCGTGCGTCATTTATGTTTGAACTGCACTTGTCTGTTTGTTTTGAAATTAAATTATCTTATAAGATCAGACAGCAATGCGTGTGTAATGAAGAATTGCAGAACTTGCGGCAAAAGCCTGGATGGAATGCCGCCAGATAGCATGTATTGTTCTTTTGAATGCACGTATGGGATATCTGATTTTAAAAAAGAGCGGGTAGTATTTCCGTAAATTATGTTGTGTCTTTAGCATTCAATTTTAAATCAGATTCAAGGTCATTTCCAGTTTCATGGAAATACCGGTGTTTTATCTCATCTAATTTTTTCAATACGGTATGATTACGTGCAGAGTCACGTTTGGCTAATTTTAGTTGTAGACTTTTGTATTCTGAGACCAGTTTTTTGAGTTCAGATTTTTTCACAGTTATTACATTACATTTTTGTTTTTAAAAAATTTGTTGTATCTGAATAAATAGTGAGGTAGGAAAAAAGATAGACCTTTTCTAAGGTCACTTACTTTGATTTTTTCTTGCTCTTGGATTTAGAAGCTGATGATTTTTTTGCTTTTGTAGCCATACTTGTAAGTTTTTTGTATGCTATTAAACATGCTGATTTTGTGATTTTGTGATTTGATTTTAAAAAAATAAAATCAATTACAAAAAAGATCGACCTGATTTTGAAAAAACATTTTTGAAAGAATTGAAAATTTGCGATCGGATGTAATGACATTGTCAAATAAAGAAATCGCGAAATATGATCAAAATGATAACGTCTTGAATCGTATTTTTTGGATAATGGTTCCATTATTGAGTCAGTTTTTGTTGTGAAAACTGTTTGTTGATCGTTTTTAGAGTAAAAATATTGTCTTGGAGAGAATTATGGTCTCAAGTTTTGGATTTTTAATCTATTTTTGATAATCAAAATAGAAAAAGATGGAATTCCAAGATAAATTCCGGCATTAAGTAGAATTATTCCCATTCCATACCCCAGCATTTCAGATTCAGAATCAACATTATTCAGAATTGATAATGTAGAAAGCATGGGTGCAATTGTTATTTTTACAATTTCCTTGAAAATTGGGCTTTGCCTTTCCCAGTCGGCCACCGTTGGACTAAATGAATAATAGAATTGGTTAAATCCAGTCATGAAAGTGGTTCCTGATTCAGTATTTAGTAAGACGTTATCGCGTATCTCTCGCAATTGTTGCACTTGGGTGGACAGTTCTGTTCCATATGCCGCAGTTGCAATAAGACATCCGCCACCGGCTTTTACCGCATCCAGTACACAGATCCCGCCATCAAGATGTGTTCCCGCACCACATTTTGTTGCATCTGGAACGGGTTCTGGCTCTGGAACCTTGAATAACGAGTATATGGTTTGGCCTGGAAAGTTTCCATCATACCAGGTCTTGAAGGAAGGCTCGTTTTTGTACAGGTAAATGTAATAGTCTGCGTCTTTGGTCGGGTCTGGGAATCCTGGAATGTGGGTTGTAATTACCTCCTTTTTGTTTGGATCAGTTGCCCCTACCACATCATAGATTGACTCGCCTGGAAAGTTCCTGTCAAACCATGCCTTGTATTCAGGTTCGTTGTTGTATCTAGTGACGTAATATTGTGGGTCTTTGGTCGGGTCTGGGAATCCAGGAATGTGGGTTTTTGGCTTTACTGGTTCCGGTTCTGCCTCAGGCGGCGTTGTATCCTCAGGAGTTGCAGTTGTCGGCTTGACTGGTGCAGATATTATGATAGAGACGGCATTTGATGGCGGGCTCATTCCAGCAGAGTTGATTGCATAAACACGATAAGAATAGGTATTTGCCAACAACCCAGTATGGGAATATGAAGTGCTAGTTGCCTTGTTGACCAAAGTCAGATATGCGCCAGAACCAATTTTGTATTCTACTTTGTATCCAGTGATATGAGCACCCCCATCGTTTGATGGTGCAGACCAAAGAAGATTTGCTTGATTTGGTGTAAGGTGAGTTACTGTAAGTATAGGAGCGCCCGGAGGATTGGCTAAAACTTGTGCAGGTATTGCAGATGACTCAGATGATGGGGAGCTAATTCCGACAGAATTGATCGCATATACCCTATAGACGTATGTTGTTCCAGTTGTTAATCCAGTGTGAGAATATTTCGTAGTAGAATTTTGAGTGCTTGAGGTGAGTGTTTCGTATTGGCCAGTGCCTTTTTTGACTTCGATTTTGTACCCAGTTATTACAGCACCGCCTGTGTTTGATGGAGAAGACCAGGACAGATTGATTTGTGTTGGAGATACAGATGTTGCAGTAAGAGATGTTGGTGAGCTTGG
>JAHEXS010000155.1 GCA_023252015.1 Candidatus Nitrosotenuis sp.
TTTTAGAACTGCATTCGTGGTATGATAATTAGATAGCGAACCGAGGTGATGTATGGGAAATTATGTTTCTTTTTCGAGCCTTTCCTTGATTTGTGCGTACCTAGTCTCGTCTAAAAGACCACGACTATGCATTGAATCTAGTTTCTCGATTGATTTTTGTAAGATATATTCATCTATTTCCTTGGTATAGTTCTCGTCAAACTGCTGCTTGGCTTCTGTGTAAGCACTTGTATCCTGTCTAGCCTCCGTAGGGCTGACTTCGGGCTGCGTCTCAATGGCACTTGGAGTCTGCCTTTGCCTCTTTCTTAGTATAACAAAGCCTGCCACTGCAGCAGGAATTATCCCCAGCACAGCTAATTGACCGTAATCAGTCGTCCAAGCTGCCACGATTATTTTTGGCGAGTCCATAAGCACCGTCGCGGATTGACCATTAGGTTTTATCTTGGAGCCCTCCCAGCCAGAAAAGATGTGACGAACAAGAAATTCGTCAGGAGCCTTTACACTGACTGTTGCTGTACTTTCTTTATCATGCCATCCTCCACCTGTCACAGTACCATATTGTGAAACAATTTCTAGATTGTACTGAGTTACGTATGTGAAATCAAGCTTGTGCGAGCTTGACATGTGTATTGTAGGAGTGGTAAACATTCCAGACTCGGTTCGCGGTATGGTTCGCAGATCCGAACCGTCAATTGACCAGCCTGTAAGCTGCGCCCTCTGCTTGCCTTTCTCTATCTCTTTCGTGTTTGGTGCTGATACTGTAATCTCAGAGTATGCATCAAACCAGTTGTCGTTTGTTGGTGAAGGTGGAGAAAATATCACATCAAACTCTGAAACATCAATTGGGTACTGTGGCACTGCCACAAAGACAACAGCATGTAGCGTCTCCATTGTGATATCAAGAGTAAAATTTCCTCTTGCTTGTCGCACGATTGGAATCTGTTTTCCTTCGTCAATTGAATAGGAAACGAGGTTGTATCTGCTTGTTTGATCTCTGACCCAAGAGTAGCTTTGACTGACAGTGTACTTTGTGTCAGAGCTTACAGATACTTCGTATCCGGGTGCAGTGTTGTTTGCGTAGCTTACATACAATTTGTTCTTGGATTCTAAATTTGCAATGTCAATGTTTTGAGCAGCTGCATTTACTATAGAACTTATGCTACATAAAAAAATCACAAATACAATTATTGCAAGAAATTTTGTTTTCAAGATTATTTACCCACAACCTCTTCAATTGTGGGGAATTTCGAATTTATTTTATTGACAACCTGATTTAGGCTTCCGGTCAACTGTCGTATGAGATCCTCGTATTTTCCTCGTGGAAGCTTGCCTGCATCGTAATCTGAATTGATTTTCTTTAATGCTTCTTCATACCCATTCTTTTTTGATTGCAAAATAAAAAACTCGTCTGGAATTGGCCAAGTGGATCTTGGCAGCTCAAAGACTTCGCCTACTGGTTCTTCGCTGTCTCCCCTGAAACTTTCTATCTTTCTTACCTTCTGAAATCTGTAGCCAGTTAGGGCATATCTTACATCGTTTGATGCATAATGCAGTTTTTCGACCATCCCACATTTTTGAAGGTTCTTTTCCATGGTTAGACGGATAACATCTTGTTTTGACTTGTCAGATATTCCAGAAATTTCCTGAGCTATTTCTGAAAGCTTAACAGGTCCTTTCTTTTCCTGTGACAATTTTGCAATTGCCAAAATTATTTGATGAGTAAGCATCTCCTGAGTTGAGCTCTCCAGATACTTGAAACACTCTTCTCGCAAGTTTTTTACTTTGGTAATGCGGCTGAGTAGGTCCTCTTCGCTTAACAATTAATTTTTCCCCTAGTGTTTACATAGGTTTAATCCTTTTCTTGCTTTTTGTTTATCTTAATTCACTATTATCGACAGATTGTCTATCGGATCATATCTTTATTCCCACGTTGTCTCGCCCTGAACTAGTTTGTCATTTTCCCAATGCAAGTGAATTACGGGTATTTTTCCTTCGTGATTGTTCTTTGACTTGCTAGAATCAAGCTCATCTTTCTTGGTCTGATCAACTGTTTCAGATTCTTCATCTCCAAAATCAAAATTAGAAGACCCCCATAATGCAAATTCAATTGATGCATTTATGAAATCATTAATTGATTCTCCAATCCTGTTGCATCTTTCTCTTAGTTCTTCATGAAGCTCTGTTGGTATACGTGCAGAAACAGTCCTAGACACTTGTTTACACCTGTTTACCGCTGTTTACAAGCTCTTTTTTGATGATTTCTTTTGCACACTCTATAGCTTGGTCTGAGCTGTGTTCTGAAATTGGTTTTGTGCAGTTGTTGCATTTTTCCATATATTAAAAAGCAAAGTCGTTTGTATATAATCAGCCGTGACCTCAACCAGAGTTTCACAAAACAAGCAGAAACTTTTTGCTAAGGTAATCAACGAATATGAGAAGGCAAAACCCTTCTTAAATGACGAACAAAAAAGAGGCATTGAGTTTGAAATAAGGTTGGCTAGATTCAAAATAAATCATCCTGGCAAAAAATATTACATAGACCAAAACTTACAGCCTGTTTTGGGAATTATGGAATCTCCTTGGTGTAAGTTGTGTCAAAAAAATCTTGATGAGATGCACCAAAACGATCCCAGATGTCGAGTGATTGATTTTTGTTCTCCAAATTGCAGAAAAGAACACAACAGGCGTAAAAAAATTCGTGAAACTTGGGAGGGAACTACTGACGTTCTTATGTGGAATCATCCAAAAGATGAGAAAGGAAATCCGTTACATCTCTACAGAAAAGACATGTTCTACTTTACAAGAAATGGCAAAAAACTTGTAAAACATTATTACAAAGCAGGAATAGATAGACCTAGAAT
>JAHEXS010000045.1 GCA_023252015.1 Candidatus Nitrosotenuis sp.
TACTCTGTCTCAGTACTGTCCCTGCCTGCAAGTATTTCCAAATTTCTTGTTCGAAAGTCGCCTTCGACTGGCGTTGCCTGATAGAACACCGATTTTGCTGGGTGCACGTTTTCAAGCAAGGTCTCACCAATCATCTTTTTCTTTGATAGTAAAGAATCGGGAATCCTAACTATGATGATTTCTCCTATCTGATCAAAAGCAGAAAACAACTCCGTACTTTCCTCCTCTGAAAGGATTCCATCCAATGCTTTTTTTAGCATTCGTGTCAAATCTTGTAGTAAAAATTGCCCGTGTCTTTTTGCTGTTTGTCTAGTCTGCTTTCAGCTTTGTTTACTCGAGGTCTGCGCGTTGCCTCGTCTCTTCTAAATGTAATGTCTAGTGATTTGAGAAACTTGTTCATTGCGTCTGCCTTTGTCAAGGGAGCTGTGCCATGTCCTGTCTTTCCTGAAACTCCATCAAAGATCACCATCTTGTCAGAAATCAAATCCATCAGCTGAATATCGTGATCAATCACTATTGCTGATTTTGCATATGAACGAACAAATCTCTGAATGAATTTGGCAACTGCAATTCTGTCTTCGACATCCAAAAATGCAGACGGCTCATCCAATGCGTACACGTCTGCTTTTTTCAAAAGGCATGTTACGATGGCGACTTTTTGCAATTCTCCGCCTGACAAATTCTTGACTGACTTGTTGTAGAGTTTTTTTATTTTTAGCGGATCGACAATTTGCTCTTCTTCGACACTGCCAAAAATTGGCCCGCCGTTTGCCGTATCGAGCACTGATATGACATCGACATCAATGTCGTTTGTCAGATACTGCGGCTTGTACGATATGGTTACTGCTCTGTCGATGGAACCGAAATCTGGTTTTTCGACTCCTGCAATCATCTTCATCATAGTAGTCTTGCCAAGCGCGTTCGCACCCATTACTCCAAGAACCTCTCCACGTCTTACCTGTCCGCCATCAATTGAGACAGAAAATGCAGGATACAGGCGTTTTAGTTCAGGATAAGAAATGACAACTTCACCCTTTTCGAAATCATCAGTAGATGTAGATACGTCAAAGCTGAACTTTTTGTCTCTAAATCTTACGTTTTCATTTGGCAGGTAACCATCCAAAAACACGTTGATGCCGACCTTGGTTGACAAAATATTTGAAACTATTCCGTATGCTGCCGGCTCGCCATACAACACGTCGATGTAATCGCTAAGAAAGTCAAGCAATGTCAAGTCGTGCTCTACTACCATTACGCTTTTTCCAATGTTGGCAAGACTGTGAATTACTCTTGCCACGCCCCTTCTTTGAAATACATCATTGTATGACGACGGCTCGTCAAAAAAGTAAAAGTCAGCTTCTTTTGATGCCGTAACTGCAACTGCAAGCCTTTGCAGCTCTCCACCACTGAGCTCCTTTACGTGATGCTCAATGGAATTTTCCAGTGACAACTGCCTGATTAAATCTTGAGTGACATTTCGCTGATCATATTTGTCTAATAGTTCTTTAGCTGTCCCATCAAAGACCTCTGCAACCTGATACACCTGCTGTGGTTTTATGGAAGCTTTGATTTCCTGATTTTTTATTTTTTCAAAATGATTTTTCAGTTCGGTTCCAGCAAAAGACTTTATGACATCATCCCATTCTGGAGGATTCTCATAATTTCCAAGGTTTGGTTTTAGGTTTCCAGATAAAACGTTCACAACAGTGCTTTTGCCCATTCCATTTCTTCCAAGCAAGCCAACAACCTCACCTTTTTTTGGAGTCGGAAGACGATACAGTCTAAAAGAATTCATTCCGTACTGGTGAATTTTCTCCGTTGCAAGTTCTGTTGCTAAATTAACAATTGTAATCGCCTCAAAGGGGCAGACCTTTACACAAATTCCGCACCCATTGCAGAGGTCTTCGTCGATCTGTGCTTTTTTAATCTCCTCGTTCAATACAATACAATCTGCGCCTGATTTGTTCACTGGACAGTACTTGATGCATTCAAGGCCGCACTTTTTTGGCTGGCATAGCTCCTTGTCCAGTACAGCTACTCTGTGAGTCACAAAGTTATACTCGATTTGTTCAATTTATATCTCGTCGAGGCGGTTTTTGTAAATTTGAGAGTAATCTTAATACAGATCAAGCAAAGAAATGTTTTCAAGCCGGCCACAGCGTTGGGGCGCGACCCAGTCTCTTTCCGAACCTGGAAGTCAAACCCAATGTCGCTACTGTGCTACTAAGGTGCGAGAGCTCTTGGGAAGCAGTAGTGCTGGCATCTTTTAATCAAATATAAGACACAATTTTTGATACCGTACATGCCAACATGTTCCGTTTGCGGCCAGCAGATAGAAAACGACATTAGATTCCTAAACCACATGATGGAAAAACACGGATTTAGAAATTCAAATGTCGGCACACCTGACCGAAACTCAAGAGGCTACTAGCTACTCAAGTAATCGATAACTAGTCTGACGCCAAACCCTGTTGCGCCCTTTGGATTGTAAGATTTTTCTTTTGATCCTGTTTGAATCCATGCAGTTCCTGCAATGTCAAAGTGAGCCCATGGGACAGTTCCGACAGCATTTGCCAAAAACGCAGCAGCAGTAATTGCCCCTGCAGCCCTACCAGTTCCAACGTTTTTGATGTCTGCATTATCTGATTTTATCATGTCCATATAGTCGTCGTTTAGTGGAAGCTGCCACACCTCCTCTCCCGTTCTGTCTGATGATCTCTTGACCTTGTTTACAACATTGTTGTTGTTGCTTACAAATCCCGCCACATTTGCACCAAGTGCGACAATGCACGCGCCAGTAAGCGTTGCAAAGTCAAGTATTGCCTTTGGCTTGTATGTTTTTATTCCGTATGATAATGCGTCAGATAAAATCAGCCTGCCTTCGGCATCCGTATTGTGAATTTCCGCAGTACTTCCACCGTACAGTTTTATTATATCGCCAGGCCTGTATGACTCCCCGCTAGGCATGTTTTCAACTGACGGGATTATTCCAACTATGTTGACTGGCAACTTTAATTCTGATACTGCCTTCATTATTCCTAGAACGGTGCAGCCACCGCACTTGTCAAACTTCATTTCGTCCATTTTTTCTGCCGGCTTGATAGAAATTCCGCCTGTGTCAAATGTGACTGCCTTGCCTACTAGGACTGTAGGTGATTCGTCCTTTTTTCCGTTGTATTCTAGTATGATCAGCTTTGGCTCGTTTTTGCTTCCCTGACCTACTGCCGTTATTCCACCAAATCCCTTTTGCCGTAATTCATTTTTTGACAAAATGGTACACTTGAGTTTATTTTTTGCTGCCAAGGATTTTGCAAATTCTGCCATGTGTGCCGGGACACATTCGTTTGGAGGAAGATTTGCAATGCTTCTGGCAAAATTGACACTTTCTGAAACTGTCTTTGCTTTTGATACGTGATGCGAAATCTTGACCTCATCTGAGACTAGAATTGAAAGATTTTGCAATACTGGATTCTTTTCCTTTTTGTGTTTGTCAAATGAATATAGTGAAAGACTGACGCCTTCAACTATTGCGTTTATTGCAGAATCTGTCTTTAGTGGAAACTTGTCTGGCAGCACAATGGAAAATTCCCTGATCTCTAGCTCCGTGATCTTTTTGGCTATCTTGCCTGATGATGCTCTCAGAGCTTCATGATTAATTTTATGTGTCTGCCCGAGTCCTACTAGAACAATTTTTTCCGCAGGAATCAATCCGTGAGTGTGAATAATGTACAGGCTTCCGCGTTTGCCCTTGGTTTCTTTTACAGACTGTTTTATCGCTGCAAGTAATTTAGAGTCTATCTTTGGCAAACCAAACGGCTCTTCTGATTTTTCTGCAACAAAGAAACAAAGCGCCTTGGTCTTCTTTTTTAGCGGCTGCGTTTTTTCCGCATTGATCATCATATGGTTTTTGCTCGTATTTTTTGCGCTATTATAGATTACTTTGCATGATGATGCATATCGATAAATACCTGATTTTTCTATGAATAAATATGACTAGCATGAAATGCGTATCTTGCGGAATTGGGTTCTTTTCACCAACTGGTTCAAACAAATGTCCCAAGTGCACAAAAAATCAAGGCACAGAAATGGATCATGGCCACGACTCTTGCGGTTGCGGGCATAGTCACTAATTTTTTATTTTAATTATATGATGAAATCCGAATTGTATGCTTGATTAAATTTTATTTCTTTTGTCTCTCGTCAAAGTATTTCTGGCATTGAAATTCTTGGAAGGCCTGCTGTAACTTTGCCTTTCCCTGTCCGTCAGTTACAATCATTGCAATTTGCTCAAGCTTTGGGTTTATGGATGTCTCTTTCATAATGGCGGTTGTCAAAACACCGCGAAACTCATCTGACAGTGGTTTTTTGAAAAACGCAGTTCTGTTGTCTGTGTTCTGCAAAATTTCTTTCCATGGCTTGAATTCTTCTGGATAGTTGGCAAGCAGGCTGTCTATTTTTACTCCTGGCAGTTTTTCACCGTCAGGGTACACGCCATAGGCAATGCCGTAAATCAATTCGCACTCTGTATTCATCTTGTATGTTTCGGCTACGTCATTTCCTTGCTGAAATATGGGGCCCTGCATTTTGCTTGTAGGGTTTGTGTTGTCAAGTGTTGATTCTTGTATGGTTTGCTGATTTGGATTGTTTGAACTAAAATACACTGCAATAACTGCGATTACTATTGCCGCGGCAACTCCTGCTGAAATCATACCGATGTTTTTCTTTGCTAACAAGCATACTCACCAAATAAGATAGTCTAAAAAACCTATCATCATTGTAAAAGGAAAACTCTGTAATTAGAATCCTAGAACCTGGATGTTTTCTCTCCAGGAAATATCAAAACTGTGATATGTCTGTCTTATTTTGGAGTGGCACTCTTGGGGCACGCCGATGAAAAACGGAAGCTTTGAGCCTTGCGACTTGCCGCTTTTCATAAGCATTTTTGAAAAATCTGTAAACTGCTCTTTTGTAGATTGTTCTCCAAGCTCGCTGCAAAGTTTTACCTTGCCAATGTATCCTAGCTGATTTTTGGGATTAACTGCAATGACGTCTGGTGCATGCCTTGTTATCACAAAAGGTTTGTCAAAGCCTTCATAATTTGCATATTGAATATGGAGCCCATTTGATACAAAATGATCTATTAATCCCTTAATCAAAGACTGGTGATCCTGTTTTCTTGGCAAGACGATCACCTAGGCGTGAGACTATTAAGTGTTAGTTGGTATTTGAATTCAAAAAAGCCCAATCATTCTTATGTGGACAAAAAAGCCAACAATTATGTCATACAACAAGAAAATGTATCCATGCACTTGTTCCGATTGCGGCAAGTCAGCAGAGGTACCTTTCCAACCAAAAGAAGGCAAACCAGTTTATTGTCGTGAATGCCTACCAAAACACCGTACTCCAAGATTTTAAATTAAGTTTTTAACTTTAATTTTTAAAATAATCTGGGTACAGCTCTTTTTTATATTCCAAAAAAAACTAGCGATTAGCCTTTGCTTTTGTCTTCTACCAGCTTGAACTTGGAAAGCTGCTTGTAAAGTATGAATACTATGACTGCGATTATGAGAAAGTCAATCATATTTGCGATGAGATCGCCGTACGCAAACGTTGATTTGAAAACTGTAAAGGACAGCTTCTTTAGATCCCCGACATCCTGCAGGGCCATTCCAACTAGGGGATTTACAATGTCTGTTACAATTGCAGTGACAAGCTTGGATGCGGCAGAACCAATCACAAATGCTATTGCTAATCCGATTACTCCAAACGTTTGCAGAAAGTGCATAAATTCCTGAATGAATCCCTTTTTCTCTGGTTTTTCTGACACAAAACTTGTAAAACCGCCTGAATATATGCAAATTAGTGTTGTGGTATAGTAGATCTTTTAGTAAAAAAATCTTAGTTTATTCTTATTTTTTTGCTGTGTGAAAGCAAGCTGGCGGATCGCAAAAAGACAGCCTTTGCAGTCTTGCATTCTGTGTCGCATGACTCTTTGTCCACTGTGTGATGTACTTTGCCGCTGTGGCGAATTATTGCAGATATCAGCGGGATCAGGGCGGCCCTTCCGCCAAATGCTGTCCTTCCATCGACAAACCAAAACATCTCAAGTGCGCTGGAATCAAGTATCTGGCCACGAATCTTTTCGCCAAGGTCTGTGTAGTGGCCTACAAGCAACAGTCTTCCACCGGCAGCAAAGTCGACAATTTTGGCAAATTTTGTGCAAAGATAGCACTTGTTGTCATATATGATGAGCGGAACTGCCTTTTGCAGATCTATCATGCATCCAGTATGCGTCTCCGAGATTAAACTTTTGCAGAAATAGCTTTTTATTGAATTCAGGAAAAGTCTCAAATCATGAAACTATCTTTTCTACCTTCATTGAATTTTGATTAGAAATGGGCCTAAACTATTATCAAATTAAAAAAAATGTTCGCAAAGCGCGCAAGCTTGTAATCAAGGCAACCTCAAGTGCCGGCTCTGGTCATCCCGGCGGATCCTTTTCAATGGCAGAAATAATGGGGTGCATTTTTTTCAAGCATCTCAAGTTTGATCCAAAGAATCCGCAGTGGGACCAAAGAGACAAGCTGATCCTATCCAAGGGTCATGCATCACCTGGACTATTCTCTAATATGGCATTGGCAGGATACTTTGACCCATCCGAACTCGAAACGCTAAGGCAGTTCGGAAGCAGACTGCAGGGACATCCCGACCTAAAATGCCCCGGAGTAGAATTTTGTGGAGGATCGCTTGGAATTGGATTGTCGTTTTCAATAGGCAGTGCACTTGCTGCAAGACTCGATGGCAAGCAAACGAGAATCTACACTGTGATGGGAGATGGTGAGACCGATGAGGGACAGGTTTGGGAGGCGGCAATGACTGCATCAAAATACAAAGTAGACAACCTCACTGCGATTCTGGATAGGAATTTCATACAGCAGGACTCTTACACTGAAAAAGTAATGCCTCTTGACGAAGAATTGGTCGGAGACGATCTTTCAACAATGTGGAAGGATGCAAGCAGGTGGAAGGTTGGTGACAAGTGGAGATCGTTTGGATGGAATGTCATCGAAATAGACGGACACAGAATCGAGCAGATTGACTTTGCGATAAAAAAAGCAACACAAACCAAAGGAACCCCGTCAATCATTGTAGCAAGAACCGTTAAGGGAAAGGGAGTCGAGCACATGGAGGACAATCCAAAATGGCATGGCCAGGCCCCAAAAAAAGAATTTGTTCCAGTAATCGAGATGGAACTGGACTCTCAGTCAATGATTGCGCCATCCATAATTGCAGGTGACATGACAAATCTTGAAAACGAGGTAAAGCGCTGTGTCGCAGGACGGGCTGACCACATACATCTGGATGTGATGGACGGAGTGTTTGTTCCAAACAAAACTTTTGATCACACAAAAATAAAGGAGCTCAGACCGATTACTATAATTCCATTTGACGCTCATCTTATGATAAACGAGCCAGTAAAGCATGTCAAAGATTACGTGGATGCCGGCTCTGACATTGTGACGGTTCACGCCGAAGTGTGCAACGCGACAAGCTTTGGCGAAATTCATGACATTCTAAAAACAAATCAAGTGGGTGTAGGACTTGCCATCAACCCTGACACTGAGCTTCCAGAGTGGTCATGGCAATTCATTTCAAAACTTGATCAAATAATAGTAATGTCTGTAGTCCCTGGAAAATCAGGACAAAAATACATTGAATCAACACATGAAAAAATGCAAAGACTGAACAAGATACTCTCTGAGCACAACTTTGATGGATATATCGAGGCAGATGGCGGAGTCACACTTGACAACATTGGTGCATGCTTTGTAGATGGGGCACGGGCGTTTGTAGGCGGGAGCGCAATCATAGGACAGCAGGACGTGCGTGGGGTAATTCGGGAGTTTAGATACAAAGTAGCGCATGCGCGACGAAAAATGTTAATCCAAAAGGCATTTGAGCTTGGAGGAAAGGATCTTGTGGCAAAGTGGATTGACCTGCATATCATTGGAGAAAAAAAGAACCAGATTAACCAGATAGCAAAGGAGCTTGGATACGTATGATAGGCCAGATGACTGACATGCGTACCATTTATGGCAAGACACTAGTCGAAATTGGAGACGAAAATCCAAATGTGGTAGTGCTTGGCGCAGATACGACCGATTCGCTGAAAACCGCAGACTTTGGGAAAAAATTTCCAAACCGATTTTTCAATGTAGGTATTGCAGAGGCAAACCT
>JAHEXS010000046.1 GCA_023252015.1 Candidatus Nitrosotenuis sp.
GATTCCTCTTTTTAGTTCTTGACTGTGAACACTTGTCCATTGTCCAGTTAGTGCTTGAATGAGAGTAGTCTTGCCGTGATCAACGTGTCCTGCGGTTCCAATGTTTACACATGGTTGGTAGCCATATTTTTTTACATACCATTCGGGAAGAGTATCACGCCAATGCATTAGTAAATCTCAAAAAATCTAGTATGTTAATCTATGCTTCTTTCTTCTCTACTGGAGCCTCTTCTATTTTGAGCTCGCCGTCGTATGAGCAGTTTATTTGATAAATTTCTTCTGAAATTGTATTTCCTCTAATCAATCTTCTTCTGCGTTGCCCTTTTTCGACATTTTTGAGTCCCACTCCTTTTGAAATCAGGACCTTTTTTCTTGCAGTGCCATAAATGTCAGATCTCATTGGCATTCCTGACTTGTCACTTCCGCCACTGATTTTGAGTTTTCCAGCTAAACCAACTACGGCTGCATCAACCTCATTTCCAATATGTAGTCCTATCAGTACGTTAGCATCTTTGTCTTTGAGTTCCTTTGATGTGGATTTTCCCTTTTTGTCCGATATTGTCAGCTTAAAGTTAGCCAAGTATTGCTCAAAAAATCTGAGCAACTAATTAACCTTTGGAGGCTTTGTCAAGAATCTGTACTTGACAGCCCCGTTATTTTGATATATTCTCATTTGATGCCTCAATATCACCTAGGAAAAATTTTAAACTTAATTCACATAATTAGTATAAGATGAAAGAAGAGATTTCTTGTCCAAGGTGCAATACCAAGATGATCTCAATGCAGGCATGTCACATGATTTGCAGCAATTGTGGAGCACATCTTGATTGTTCAGACAAGGGTAGCTTTTGGTAATTAAAATCCTGGTCTTCTTGGGATATAATCCGAAGCCATGTTAACAGCCTTGTCCTTCATGATTTCTATATAATTTTCATATTCAGCTTCAAAGTTACAGTGTGGACATTTTACAAACTTGAGATCATCATCTAAAACTGCCACCCTTTCACATTCTGGACATTTGGCATCCATGATTAACGTACGTGATCAAACTATATAATACTAATTTGAAAAATCGAGTTGCGCGGAGTTAGTCCAGCCTGGTAGGACGTCAGCTTCCCAAGCTGAAGGTCGCGGGTTCAATTCCCGCACTCCGCATCCAATTCCTGTATGGCTTGCTTGATGTTATTTTGATCTTTTGCATTTGGCGTATATTTTAAATAATTTTCAAAGTCTTCCTTTGTTTTCTTTTTCATGTTTTGTTCCAGTCTTGCTATTCCACGATTTTTGTAAATTGGGCCAAATCGATTTGGATTGATGCTTATGGCCTGCGTATAGTATTTGTCTGCTTTTTCATATTGCTTTGTTTTGAGATAATAATTTCCAAGTCCGCGATATGCCAGATAGCATAATTTGTTGTGTTTGATGCTCTGCTCGTAATATTTTATGCATTCTTGGGAATTTTTTTCATTATAGATTCCCCCAAGAAGGCATGACGCAGTAGAGTTGGTCTTATCAAGAGATATGGCATCGGTGAGTGTCTTGATTGTATCATCATACCGGTTTTGCAGATTAAGCTTTTCTGAAACAAAACACAATCTATTAGATTTTTCTCTTACCTTGTTTTCCACCTTGATTGACGATATTATGTCAGTTGGAGCTATCAGTATCATCAATCTGCCATCCTCTTCCCAAAGCTTGTCAAACTGTTGCTCAGGTATGACTCCAATTTGATCTGGTTGGGGCATATAGTGCATGATTGATTTTTCCTTTTGATCATATCCAGAAATGACCGAGGCATGCTGAACTGTCTCATAAAGTCCAGGCAAGATTACAATTGGCGGTATTCCCATGTCGATAATTTTTTTTAGCTCTGAAAGTGAGGAGTGAAGAATTAGGCTGCCAAGGCCGTGTCGCTCTGCAATTTCTATTCCCTCAATTAGGATACTTCCACGTACGTTTGGATATTTTTTTGCGATTTCCCTTGCCTCTGAAAACGGTAAACTAACATCCCAGTATTTGGAAACTGCACTGACAGCCAAGGGCAAGCATGTGTTTTCCTCATCAACAATTGGTAGTAACAGCTCATGCTCACTCATAGTCTAGGACAGTTGTTTTTGCTATTAAAACCAATCACAGTAAAAGAAAATTTTCAATTAGATCCAGTCCATCTTGCGTCATTTCTGGATGAAACTGGGTTCCAAATATTCTGGAATCCCGATGTTGAATTATTTCATAATTGCATGATTCAGATTTTGCAATTTGGGTAAACGACTTGCCTAATTGAGAGATCTCAAAATTATGGCTTTGGTATACAGTTATTGTTCCATCGCACAGCGGGTTTTTGTGCACTGTTATTATTTTGGAGTTTCCTTTTTGCATTGTTTGCATTTTTCTAATTGTACCCCCAACTGTCAGGGCGAGAATTTCGGCACCATAACATATTCCCAGAAGCGGCTTGTCCTCCAAAACGGCATGGTTTATTATTTTAGAGTTTACGGCGTTCATCTCTTTGTTATTTTTGCGCCTTCCAGACAAAATGAAGTATTGAAATTTGTCTAACTCTTCCAGCACGACGCCATCATACGATAATGCAGTAAAGGGGATTTTTTTTGTAGAGAGGAAATTGGTGATGTTTTTTGTATATACTGATCCGTTGTCGACCAGTAACAGCAACTACTTGCCTACTCCAATTGAGATGTAGTGCAATTCGGAAACATTGTCAACCGTTATGATTGTTCCAATGTTTAACGTATCATCGTCTTGCCACATGAGCACTCTCTTGCTTCTTGGTATGACAAAGTCATCAACAAACTTTGAAGTCAGTTGACTTGTCGCATCAAGATCAGACTGGGTGTAGTACGAAATTTCGCCCTCTTTGAACGAGAGTGGAATTTGGATTGATGTTGGTGTTACAATCTGCAAGTTCTTTTGCTCAATTAGCGATTTTATTTGCTGTATTCTAGCGCTTTTGTCAGGGCTAGCTACGTCCTTTGATGTAGATGTCGGTACCACGCCTGAAAGCTTGTGAAGGTAGGCTTCAAATGCCTCTTCCTGAGTGTTGCCAAGGCCCACATAGTATTCTCCATCAAACGCGGCACCCACAGCTGCAATTGTTCCTAGTTGTGCTACTACACCTTCTCCAGAACCTGCAGTATACACTGGAATAAAGTAAACATCGTGATCTCCTACTCGGTATAGAATATTATCTCCAATGCGAGGATTTCTCAAAAGGGTCTTTAGCTGGGAAAAGTCAGTGTCTTTTTCTAATGCTTCTCGTACTGCTGTTGGACCAATTAATTTTGTAGTTGAATTCATCGGTACTTGGTAGAATTGCATTTTTCCAAGTGTAGGCAGATCGTTTTCTACTATCATGTATCCAGAAAGATTCCTTCCCTGAGAAACCTTTAGCTCAAGTGACAACAGTCCGAGGAATTTTGTCTGATCAAATCCTGGCGGCTTTGCTTCGATGTAGTATGCATCAAGTCTGTCTGGTATCTTGAAGAATTGATTTGCTTGTATGAATTCCTCCGTGTTGGTCACGTGGTAAATGTTGAACATTTCCGTCTTCCATGTGAATAATTCCTGCGGGTACCTTACTTGCTCAGTTAGCCATGATGGAATATCGACAAATTTGTCGCTGTACTGACGCTGTATCATTTTTGCAAAATAGTCGTTTCCGTATTTGAGTAGTGTAATATTGCCATCATAGGTATCAACCAATGCATAGCCAACTAGTCGTAGGTATGGATTGCCCATTGACCATGGTACTGAATGTGTATCAAATCCAACAATAAGCGGAATCAGCCAATAGGTTTTCTTTCCGTCAGTAACTGGATAGAAATCTACGTTTTGGCCAAACATGTTATACAAGAAATATGGATAAAGTGTCTCCATTTTGGAATTAATGTCCTTGTATCGCATTACATGTATAGAATCTGCTGGGTATGACAAGAGAAAGTTTGGCTCAAATATCCAGCTAAGAGGAGGCGATACGTCAATTCCTCCATTTCCAGAGTAGAATACTCCATTTAGCTCAGCACTTGTCTGACGGTTTGTAGGGTACGCAGACCATGTCTGGCTAAAGAGGCCACCTTCTCCATAATAGATGGACCTTTGAGCAAAGAGTTTGTCACTGTCAACTGATTGACCGGTTGTTGCATCAAGTGTCAAAAAGCCGTTTGGGATGTGCGTGTATACAAGATGTTCATTGTACCAACGATTTTCAAGGCTTACTGTTGACGGGAGCACCGGCTTCATTGATGCAGCCCAGTACATTGTTTTGTTAAATCTTAGAATATCGTTATCGTCAAATTCCACATATTGTCTTTGACCTATTTCTGGTTTTAATTTTGCAAAGGCTGCTTCCCAGTCCCATATTCTTATTGAGCTTAGAATGTCATGATTCTTTTCAATGTAGCTTTTGATGTTGTTTGGGGAGACAGATTGTAATTTCACATCGTTTACGTTTATCTGCACTTTGTCTAATTCGCCAAGGTATCTGTTTACTGTGATTTGCTGTTGCGTGTATGGGCCAAGATACTCGATTTTCCTTGTGTCTGCAATACTGTTATTCACGGCCATGACAGAGCCCACAATTATTGCAATCGCAATCAGCACAAGTACACGAATATAGACATCTCGTTTTATTGGATGAGTCAGTATCTTAGAGCGTATCTTATCAAACACTGAAAATCCAACTAGGATAAATCCAGCAACCAGCGTACCGCCAATTACATATCTGGTGTTGTAATCAATTTGGTATGTGAAAAACATGTTGATCCCAGCCCAGATTATTCCAATTCCAATTATGGCCTCAATTATTGAGACGTAGTTTAGGAATTTTGGTTTGCCCTGTGATGAGTCATACATGTACGAAGTGACCACTTTAACAATTGAGTGGAGTCCAACATAGAGTGCTAATCTTATCCCAATAACTCCAAGTAATGGAGGAAGAAGAATTGTAAGTGACGGAATGAGGGAAATCACGGTTTGTGCTGCATCTGATGAGTGCGGAGTTACAAACGGCAGTGAGAAGAGATTTGATAAGCTGTTAATTCCAAGATCATTGTTATCAACCATATCCACTACGGCAAGACCGAACATTATGTTTACAAAAAATGCGCCAAAGAGGAATATCTT
Source organism: Candidatus Nitrosotenuis sp. (assembly GCA_023252015.1). Lineage (GTDB taxonomy): Archaea > Thermoproteota > Nitrososphaeria > Nitrososphaerales > Nitrosopumilaceae > Nitrosotenuis. The sequence continues at coordinate 5,140 of JAHEXS010000046.1, forward strand.
GGTAATTTGCCAAATTACAAATTGCGGTACACTCAGTTTGTAGTCTCTAAAGCTGGTGACATTTTTGGATACTGGATCATGTGTGGTTCTGTTCAAAAATGTGATCATGACATGGATAGAATACCAAACAGTTGAGGAGCGGTTCTTGATGTCCACGTTGACTAGGGCTATAGCGGATAGAACAAGAGCGGAGACAATTGAATAGTAAAGGGGTTTTGTAAATTGGTAGCCAAACTCTGTCATATTCATGGATAAAATGACGCCTTGGTTTCCGACTATAACCAGTATAATGATTCCAATTATTGCAATTATTCCTAGTCGTATGTACTTACCAGCATCCGGTGGCGATGAATTTGCTTCAGTAGAGGAACTATACAAAATCAAGTTTGCTCCTTTATCGACAAATTAATGTCTTGCCTGCTAGAATTGAGTAAATTTGCCTGTTTGATGGCTAGGCTAAAGTTGCGTATCCTTTGCAGATCATATAGACTGCGGCATACTTTGGTACGGTAACTTGTTCCTTTTTGTATGGGCCAAATTTTTTATTTTTTAGCTTAAATTCAACAGGACAGTTGGCTAGAATCGTTACTTTGTCATCGTCAATAAAGCATGCATCATTTCCAGGATTGAATTTCTCAAGATCATTGCACAGTATCTTTGAGAGGCCACTTTTGCTGTTTATGGTTCCGGCCAGTCTGAATATTCTGTGAACGTCGATTGTTACATTTGGGTCAATTTGCGCACCTATGATTTTTTGTAGATCCTCTAGTTTTTTCTTAAATGAGAAATAGCCTTCTGAAATCAGCTGTTTTGAAAGTTTTGGCTTGTTTGATTTTGAGCCAAAGACTTGTTTTGATGTTCTGCCAAGCCAGCCTTTCTCATCTATATCAGAAAACACAGACTTGGAAAAATCAGATTTTTTCGCACCAAAGGTTTCAGGCAATGCCCCCTTGAACAGAATATAATCTACAAGTTCTGCTCTTTCCCTTGAATCTAATTTTTCATAGTTTGATTCTGAAACATAAACATGGAATCCTTCATTACCGGAAAAATATACTCGTATGTTTTCTTTTTTTATTCCAAGATCACCTGTCAATATTGAGATCAGTTTTCTTATTTCATTTTTGGCACCAGCAATACAATTTTGGCACAGTGCTGATGATGTTTCATATTTGGTTGACTTGCAGTCAGGACACTCATTTTGTTGCAAAAAGACATTTCCGCAAGTCGTACATTTTTTGCAGACGTGATTGATTCTGCAAGGAAGATTCAGATCCTTTGCATCTACATCAAAGATTAGATCTGCACCCTGCCAATCTTTTTCTGCCATGGGTAAGTTTGGGAACAAATAGCTAGCATTTGAGCAATATACATCAGACGGAATGTTCGTCATAAGCAAAAGATGCAGTTCCTTGTCTGACTTTATTGGAATGTGTCGATTCATTCCGAAATTAAATTTTTGATATCCAAATTCACGCCTTTCTGGATTGGTATGTGTATGAATAAGATCAAAATGATCAAAATAATATTTTTTGAAAGATTCCTCTAGGAATTTTATGTCCTTGTCAAGCATTTGGAATTTTTTTCCTTCCAAACTGTAATGGATTTATGATGTTAGCACATTCTGGTATTGCAAAGCAAAGATTTTCACTTTTTAATTTGTCACACGAGGGGCACGCATATTTTGTTCCACTGCCAAAAACGCCTGATAGATGTTTGAGTTGATACAATGTTATTTTTTCGTTATAGTCAGGTGCATTTTTGAACAAGGGTGCAATTTCCTCTATAGTTTGACCTTTGTTCAAAAGATATGTTGCAAGCATGAATCTTCCTGAGTGCGGGAGATTCTCGCCTTTACTGAGAACATCAAGTGCGTGTTTTATACAGGGTGGGGATTCTCCAGTCTCAACAGTTTGTACAGAGAATTTTTTTGCAAGACTTACAAGTGCCTCAACTGATTTTTTGAAAGATTCTGGTATGGAGGGTATGTTAGCAGAATGAATTTTTGAACTAATGAAATTATCAAGCTCTTTGCGAATTAGTCTTACTGTTTCGTGTGATGTAAGAAAGACATTTCCATTGTCGACTAGTCTGTTCACAAGCTTCCACTCTTGTTCGTAAAAATGGGTTGCATGTTTTAGATAATCTACCACAGGAATTACAAAATAATCATCAGACTTGTGTATGTCCATGGAAAAAAGATCTTTGATTATTTTAATTGCCAGCTCTTCCTTTGCTTTATTGTTTATATCAGAAAGATCCTTTTCGAGAAATTTTTCAGCACGTCTTGCTTCTGCTAGAGAAAATCGCTTGATTAGTGTGTTCATTGCACTTTGTTTTAGTAGTATAACTGCGACAAGAAACGAAAATACCTCAACGTCCAAATTTTTTACATTGAAATCAGAGTTGAAGATTTTGCCGTTTGCTGCAGTCTCAATTCGTTGAAAAGCAATTTCAATTATAGGTCTAAGATCCTCGTCATTTCCAAACTGTTCAAGAGTAAAGCCCTTTTCTTTGAGATAATTTCCTGCCTCTGTCAAGAAGGGGTATTTTGCAATTTCTTCTGTTCCTAGCTTTAGCACAGATGTTATGATTTGATTTGACATTAAAAATTTGGGTTTTCTTTTTAAACTGGTTTAAATTATGTGAGAATGATCGCTTTGTATGCGTGTAGGTGCCCACGTATCTATTTCGGGCTCATTAGATGCTGCAATAGATAATGCGTTGGAACGGGAATGCTCCGCGTTTCAGATATTTACCCGTAGTCCAAGAAGCTGGAATGCAAAAGAAATTTCTGAAAAAGACGCCAAAACTTTTAGAGAAAAAATGGTAAATAGTAAGATAGATAGATTTGCAACAGTAGCACATATGCCATATTTGCCAAATCTTGCATCACCTAATGCAGCTACACACACAAAATCAGTCGACACACTTGTAAAGGAGGTAGAAAGGTGTGGCAAAATTGGGATTCCGTATTTGGTAGCTCATCTTGGAAGCCATATGGGAACAGGTGAGGAAAAGGGAATAAAACAGCTGGTTAGTGCTTTTTCCAAGGCAGCAGAT
>JAHEXS010000156.1 GCA_023252015.1 Candidatus Nitrosotenuis sp.
TTACGCGCTTTTTGCCTACATCTCGTTGCTTTGCTTCCCCGACTTTGAGCTGTAAAATTTCATCTTTACGAGTCAAAAACTCACCTATTTGACATCAACTGACATTCTGCTCATGTTTAGTACTTCAAACTCGCTTACTCCATCTACAGATCTTACTGCATTTTCTAGCGAATCCATCTGTCCTTCTCTGTCATCTAATTTGAATTCTGCCTTGATAAAATACAATCCAAACGCCAATGGCTCTTTTTCGTATTTTGCGAGTTCTATTCCGTCTTTGAGGGCATCTTTGATCTTCTTTGCTGTGTTGTCAAGGTCGATTTCTGTTCCTGTTGGAAGAATTTTAGTTATAATTAATAATCTTGGCATTTTATGGTCCTTCAAACTTGCAAGACTCGCAAGTATAAGTCCTTGCAGCATCCCTGCAGCTTTGGCATCTCCATATCAAAACCTTGCCACAATCTGGGCAGTTGAACTTGACACACTTGTCATTTGGCATGATATGTCTATGGCAACACGTACAAACAGGTAACGACAAAGTAGAAGACATATTGTGACTGACTCTCTTGCGACCGAATTTATACCTTGCTTACATCAATATCATGTTATTGAGTCAAAAGTCTTTTAATTTCTCCACCAAGAATTGTTTGTGCTACACCAAAAGATCGTTTGACACCAAGTAGTTTGATTATTGAAGATGTATGAAAATCAAAATCTTCGCTTTCTGCGATCTCATTTAAGATTTCTGGCGTTATCAAACTAAATAATTTATTTATTGATTGATTATCCAATTTTTCAAGCAATTTCCTTGCCAATGATTGCTTATCAAACTCCTTTCCAAATTTCTTCTTCCACTTTTTTTGATATTCATTAAGATAGTTTTTGTTTCCAGTTTCTAAAAATTTTGATATTGCTCTTCCAGCTAATATGCCTCCAATTCCACAAGAATAGATCCCTCCTGCTGTAGTTGGTTTGGATTGTCCTGCAGCATCTCCAACTGTTACAACATTATTTGTTACAAACTCTTCAATTGGACCATTTATCCAAATTGGGGCAAAAATTTTTCTAATAATAGAATAATTTCCCTTCTTTGAAAGAAACTCATCGATTACAGATGCGGCGTTTATTCCTCTTCCCGCCACCCCAACTTTACCAATCCCGTCTAATGATGGAATTATCCATGCAAAAAAGCCAGGATACTTTTCTTGATCAAAATAAACCTCAACCTTTCCTTTCTTTATCCAATCTGCATACACTTCATATTGAGCAGAGGAAAGAATACCGCTTCTCTCCTTGTTAATAAGAGCAGATACGCCTCTTGCATCAACTATAATTTTGCATTTTACTTTACCCTCTGATAGTTTTACTCCATCATCTGTAATACCTTGGAAACTTGTCTTTACTCTAATCTCTGCTCCATTTTGCTGCGCTTGATGCGCTATCTGCTTATCTAATTCCCTTCTATTGATTTCAATTACATTTTGTCTAGTTGAATTTATGACAAAACTTTTGCCATTTGGAGAAAAAATCTCAGCATTCTTTACTCTGTGTTCCAATGTTTTCCTAGTTGGAATCACTCCTAGCTCTTGTAGGCCTGTAACACTTACTAGCCCACCGCAGTGTTCTGGAGTTCCGATTTCATAGTCTTCTTCCACGACTAAAACACGGTATCCTTTCTCTGCAATCTCTCTTGCACAAATCAAGCCTGCGATACTTCCACCTGCTATTACAACATCATATTCCACAAATGGTATCTATTGTGCAATTATTTAATTCAAAAGTTTTTCATTATGCCTTTTATTCACCATGTATATGGCAAGTATAAAACAGGTTATTGCTGTAAGAACTGATCTTGAGATGGGAAAAGGCAAGATTGCAGCCCAGGTAGCACATGCATCACTACTCGGTGCTGAAAATGTAAGAAAGTCACATCCTGACTGGTTTAATGAATGGTGGAATGGTCAAGAAAAAATTGTTGTTAAGGTAGATGGTGCTAAAGAAATAGAGGAAATTAAAAAGATTGCAATTTCTTTAAACATACCGTGGTCTGAGGTAACAGATGCAGGTCACACGCAAATAGAACCAGGAACTACTACCTGCATTTCGTTGGGCCCTGCTCCAGAAAATCTTGTTGATAAAGTAACCGGAAAATACAAATTGCTTTAGCCATTTGGCTACAGAATTGTTTTTCAAAATTGGAATAAGATATAACATGGCATCATAATTTTGCATCTGTGAAGAAAAAAATAAAAGGAATTATTCTTGCTGCATTTTTTGCTGTTATACTTTTGACATCTGCCGCATCAGTTGGCCTGCCCCGTCTAAAGCCTCCTCCTGAAAGTGAAAAAGCTACAGTCACAGGAACGCCAATGGATAACTTTCCTGACGCACAACGTGCTCAGTTTTGTGGTAGTGAGCAAGCAAAATCAAATACATACATTAGAGAATACCAAGTTCCAACAAAATGCACTCAACCACTTGCCATAACAACTGATCCAGCTGGCAATGTGTGGTTTGCACAAGTCAATACAGGGAAAATAGCAAAGTTTGATCCAAAAACTGAATCATTTACAGAATACGAAAATCCAGAGTGGCCTCCAAATGCTCGTTCTATGATGTGGGGAATTAGCTATTCGCCAGATGATTCATTATGGTTTACCGATGAATCACATGATCTGGTTTGGAAATTTTCAATTGCAGATGGGAAATATCAAAAGCGAGGATTCCCAACTGACGGAAACTCGCTGCCTCAGCGTCTTAAGATATTAGGCTCACAAATCATAATAAATGATTTTACAGGAAACAAGATG
>JAHEXS010000047.1 GCA_023252015.1 Candidatus Nitrosotenuis sp.
TTTTTTTTTCTAAATCTCTAACATATTTTTCAAATGTGCTATATTTGACTGGCCTGACCTTTGCATGTGTTAATATGTGTGCTTCTGGTGATTTGTCATTACCAATTCCAATCCTATCATTTCTCAATGCTTCAAGCGGTACTGTTCCTTTGCCGCTCCACGGATCAAAAATTTGATCTCCCTTTTTGCTATATTGTTTAATGTAATATTCTGGTATGGATGGTGGAAATGAGCAGATTCTAGAGCATAGAAAATGCATACTATGTGGTTTAGTTTTTTTAATTTTCCATGACTCTGTTAGTTTTTTGACAGGCACTGTCATTGATACTTGCATTTTTAAGTCCTCTTGTACGTAGATTCTTTCATTCTTAATACCTCATTATTTTCTTTCAGTGTATAGATGGCACTTCGAATTCTATGGCGTAATGTTTTTTCATCTAATTCGCTTTTTAGAGTTTTTGATAGTTTGTCATATATTTCGTCTAAAGTCATTTGTTCAGATTCATTAAACATTTGGCGGATTAATGAAAGAAAAGACGCCATTTACAATTATGCTATTTTTAATCTAAATAAAGCATATGTAGATCTCCAAAATTAATGATAATTATCAAAATTGTCTGAATTCTCTAATAAGACTATGATTATCCCATAAAAATAGCAGTGTTAAAAATAGTTATTTTAATTTGAAACAACTCGTTTTTCAGATATTGTTAAAAACATCAATTTCTTTTGAGATATCATGATTCCAAAAAAACCAATGGTTGGAATAATCATGGGATCAAGCTCCGATAGCAAAGTGATGCACAATGCAGCAAAAATCCTAGATGACTTTGGAATTTCACACGAAGATCAAATTATCTCTGCTCATCGAACCCCGACAAGACTGGAAGAATATGCAAAACATGCAGAAAAAAGTGGATTCAAAATAATAATTGCAGGTGCTGGCGGCTCCGCACATCTGCCAGGAATGATTGCATCTCATACAATAATTCCGGTAATCGCAGTACCGATAATGGTCTACAATGACAAATCCGAGAAAAAACAAGAACAATTCAAGTTTTCAGCATTTGGTGGAATGGATTCACTTTTATCAATAGTTGAAATGCCAAGTGGTTCACCTGTCGCTACCGTTGGCATCAATAAGGCTGCAAATGCAGGACTATATGCAGTAAAAATTCTTGCAAACGAATTTACAGAGTTACAAAAGAAACTAAAAACATTCCAGCAAAAGCAGCATCAATCAGTACTTGACGAATCAAATGAGATGAAAAAAACCGGCCTTGCAAAGTTTGTACGAAAAAAATTCAAATGATTCTATGTTAGTATTTTGAATTGAATGTTCTTTGATTTTAGGTGTGCGACTAGCTTTTGTGCATGCTCTCTTCCTTCCGTTTCAAGACTAAGTGTTACACCTGCAGTTCCAGCATCAATGTTTGAGCTTAGTCTGTCATGAACTACTTCTACAATGTTTACACTCAGTGACGCAATCTCATCTACAACTTCTTTTAGTGCACCTGGCTTGTCTTTTAGCAAAATGAATATCTTGACCATTCTGCTCATTGCGGTGAGGCCCTTTGCCACTATTTGTCCTAAAAGATACATGTCTATATTTCCACCACCTAAAATCGGGACAACTTTTTTGCCTTGTGCTGGTTTTGAATTAAGAAGATACGCGAGTGTAACTGCACCTGCCGGTTCCACTACTATCTTTGCACGCTCCATTAGCAAAAACATTGTCTTGACTATCTGGGTGTCGTCGACAAGGACAATATCATCAATTAACTCGTTAATTATTTTGAATGTTAATTTTCCTGGCATCTTTACTGAGATTCCGTCTGCAATCGTTCGCTCACCTTTTACTGCTTGTAGTCTTCCGACCTTTACTGAATTTTGCATTGCAGGGAATGCTTTTGATTCCACACCAATTACTTTGATTTTTGGATTTTTTGTCTTGACTGCAAGTAAAATACCTGCCGCTAGTCCGCCCCCTCCTATTGGGACGTAGATTTCATCTACGTCTGGAAGGTCTTCTAAAATTTCTAGTCCTATCGCGCCGTTTGCCGCAATTATTTTTGGATCATCAAACGCATGGATTATTTTTGCACCAGTTTTTTTTGAAATCTCTTGCGCTTTTGCCCATGACTCATCATAGTTTATTCCCTCCAGTATGACCTTTGCCCCGTATCCTCGAGTTGCGGCAACCTTTGCTGGAGATGCAGTAACTGGCATGACTATGGTACATGGTATTTTTTCAAGCTTTGATGCAAACGCTGTGCCCTGCGCATGATTTCCCGCAGACGCTGCGATTACCCCGTTTTTCTTTTCCTCTTTTGTAAGTGATTTTATTTTTGCATATGCTCCTCTGATCTTAAACGAACCTGTCCTTTGCTGAAACTCTGCCTTGAGATACACCTTTGAACCAGACATTTTGCTAAATGTGTCTGTGTACAGCAAGGGAGTTTTTCGGATTATGCCTCCATAGGACTGTCTAATTTTGACAATCTCATCAAAAGTTGGGTTCATTAGATTTGATCGCAGTTCCTCAACTATATTTAATTTCTCGTGAAAGACTGTATGTAATTTAGAAAATTTGGTAATTTTTGTTCGAAGGTGAAATTACATGATAACCTTAAATAGAATAGCGATGATCGTACATAACCGGTCAAAGGATCAGTTCTCCCCTAAGAACTAGAGTCAATTTAGTTCCTGATCCTTTGACATTATTATTTCAAAAATTACCTCAAGGTGAATATAAGAATTTAGTTTGATAATGCGTCAATGACCCCGTCTAAGGATTTTGTGACATATTCTTTTGTTTCTGTTGACATTCGCCTTGGGTCAAAAATCGTCTCCTTTGTTTTCTTTTTAATGTAGTCGAGATCAAACGTGCAGAGGCATCCCTCCTCCCCGCCAATCAGCTTGCTTTCATCAAGTAATACGGATGTAGTCTGATATGTTTCTACAAGTAAATTATCCAGTTCTTTGAATAATTCTTTTTTTCTTTCGGCCTTTGCCTTAAAGTCAAAATCTGTCTTTCCGTTCATGTCATCAACTAATTTCTCCCTCATTGCGTCGTTTTCAAATAGAACCTCGAATAGCTTTTGCTCGTCGACATCCTTGAATCCGAGGGACTCCAGTTTTTCCTTTATCATGTTGTCTGTCAGTTCCGCAAGCTCCTTTTCTTTGTCAATTGTACTGTCCAAGAGTTCCGCAAGCTCTTTTTGGATTTTTTGGACCGTAATGTTTACCTTGTAGTACAACAAGGCATGATATTGAAGTGACATGTGCCAAAGTAAGACATAGTTTCCGGCCTGTTTTTCAAGCTTGAGAAATATTCTCCTTAAATCTTCGTCACTTGTCATGGCAATCCCACTTGTTTTCCAGTCTGGAAGACTGTTCATTATTTTACCATAGAACGTTTTTACGCCCTCTGGATCAAAAGTGGTCTGCTCTGTTACCGTGGTATCTCCAAGCATTACCTTGACACTTGCTGGCTTGGTTATGTGCTCTATATTTTTTTGAAATATTTGGCTTATTTTTTGAGATTTTTCACCTAGATTCTTCATAAATTCGTCCGTAGTATTGCTTCCTAGGCGCACAAGTAACGCCTGCTCTTTGTGACTAAAAATCCTATGTTTAGGATATGGTCGATTGGATGTGACACCAATTTCTTGCCCAAAAATGAATTATTGTTGAGTTGTGGTTTTCTACTTTGGCTACCGATATCTTAAATATAAAATCTGTATAATTATTCTGGGAATGTCCATTAATAAGATACTTTGCTCAATCTGCCACGTAGAAGTAGTCCAGTACTACGATGACGCTTATAAAGGGAAAAGAGCAAAATGTCCCGTCTGTGAGATTAGTTTTCCATTAGAATAGGTGATTATTACAATATGGACGGAACTGAAAGTAACGAGATAAAAGATGACCTGACTGAAAAACCAGCTAAGGTCAAATCAAAAAAGGATTATGGTATCATCGACATGATGCTAAGCCACGGCGAACTAAGGGTCATTGACTCAGAGACCCTGATCAAGGAAACTCAGAATCGCGTATGGCACGCGCTAAAGAGCGGTTATGAATATTCTCCAGTAGAAGACGAGTCTGACGCGTTTTTGCGAAAACATGTCTCATCTAGAATGAAAATGGTTGTGCTGTACGTTGATTTGGTTGGCTCTACCAATATTGCGCTTGAGCTTCCAGAAGACAAGGTTGCAATCATAATTACGTGCTTTGCACAAGAAATGGCATCCACAATACGACACCATAATGGATATGTGCTAAAATTCGTAGGGATGCAGTGATTGGGTATTTTGTTGCAGAAGAAAACCAGCTCCAACCGGCAGACGATGCAGTATTATGTGCAAAATCCCTGGTATCTGTAATCCAAAAAGGAATCAACCCTATTCTGAATCAATACGATTATCCTGATTTAGCAATCAAAATAGGAATTGATTATGGCGAAAACATGATAGTCCGATATGGCGCAGATGCCAAAAAATCACACGTTGATATCTTGGGCCCAACAATGAACATCGCAGCAAAAATCCAAAGCATGGCAAAAGCAAACCAGATTCTTGTAGGCGATGACGTCTATACTCGAATTCATCCTTCGATTCAACCTGCATTTGAAAAACTTGTCTGGAAGAACAATGAATGGAAATATCACAGGTCTACTGGCGAACTGTATCCTGTTTACACATATTTGGATTAGACTGTGAATCTTTCTGGGCACTCGACGTGCTCATAGTGATGATCAGTAAACCTTTCACTTATCACGTAAATTACGATTTTGTGTAGTTCACTGTCCGCAATGCTCTTTTTGCACTTTATGCAGTTCTTCAAGTCTACCTTCATTACAAGCTGGGTGCGATCTCTGATCGCTATAAGGATCTGCGATCAGCTCAATTTGATTAAAAATGCCCCTGAATTTACAACCTAGTATATCTAGCGCCTGATGCCAAAGCAAAAATACCTCATTATATCTAGCAATAATGTCATGAATCCAGTAGAAATGAAAATGTTCATGGAAATGCATGGTTATCCTGCAGGATTTAGTCTGAGTCCGTTTAATCTTCCACGGTATCCGCCCGGAACAAACGCACCGTTTTCAATGAACCCTGCAAAACTCAAGGAGAAAATTATCCGTGAAAATGAAACATTCACTGTAAAACTGCATGACTTTAACAAGATGTATCTTCAACATGCCTCAAGCCTGCTCGAGATGACTTCAAAGATGGTTCCACCAGGACACCCAATGTATTCTCAGGCCCAGCCGGAAGTAGTTGAGGGTGAAAATGAAAGACTTCGTAAAGAAAACGCCGAACTGAAGAGTCGCTTTGAACAACTGGCAAAATCAAAAAAGCACAACTAGCTTAGATATTTCTTGTATTTTAGGAAAATCCGTTGTATTATTTCCAATTCTTTATCGTCCAACAAATTGTTTGATTGCGTCTTTTGTAGGTATGTGCTTAGGTGTAGCCTTTCACTACTTTCAAGATAATTACTTACTTCGGAACCAAGCAATAGATGAATCATTCTAATTGACTCAGAATCTGAACTCATTTGGCTTTATCACAATCACAAACTCTTTTAACTTTTGACTTGTGTGTAATGACATGAGCAAAACTCCTGAACAAAAGTGGAAAGATTCTATTATCGCATATAGGAAAAACTGTCAAAAAATTCTTGCAATTTCAAAATCAATTCGATATGCTGGAGTAATTAATGAATACGGAAGAACACTTACTGGAATAATATCGCCTGGAATAAAACCAATTTTAAAATCAGAGGATGCAAAAAACGAGTTCTTTATCGTTTCTAATCTAATTACCATGCGACACATCCAGTCAAAGGAATTTGGCTTACTGGATCATGTTATACTGCAACACAAAAAAGCGATAATTGTTTGCATTCCAGATGGAAACGTCGTGTATTATGTATCGCTCAATCCAAGCATAAAGTCGCTAGATGATGCAATAAGAAAGATGATTCTGTTAAAGAAGTCGAAGGTTTAATCAGTCTCCTCTTTCTCAACTTCGACATATCGACTATCCGGATAGCGATCTTTTGATAATCAGATTGCGTTCCAGCATCCATGGCAAAAACCCCGCATATAGCTTCAACTATGGTGTCTCTAGGTTTGATAAATCTGGCCCAGCCATCACAAACAAAATTGTTTGTAATTACCGCACCACAAATTTTGATGTCGTATCTCATTTCATTAGAATCACTTTCCGCATATTGGATGAAGGAAATAGGCACATTCATAGAAATTGTATTGTGATTTGAATTACTTGAGGGCGGTTATTGCATAATAACCCTCATCATCTTAACAGAACTAGAAAGATTAAGAATTTGTGTTAGGCTGGCGTGAATCCGTGATAACCAGTTGTTTGTTGTGCTTTGTCGACAAATATGGGCTCAAATAGCGATACCATGTATTCGTCTGGATCCAAAACTATGGCATTTTTTCCTGATTCGTGCTCCACTATGTCTCGGTATATGGTAATGCCTTTTGCTCTTAACTCATCAAGTGCGGATTTTACATCACCTACCAAGAATCCAATTACAATGCCGTTTTCAAGTGACGTTCCAAGGTGCTTTGCAGTCAACGATGCTGGGTGTAGACTCAAAAGCGCACCTGACTGACCCAAGTCAACCCACGTGCGCCTCTGGTTTTTTATTGGAAGTCCCATGGTGTTGTGATAAAATTCTACAGATTTGTCCAAATCCTTAACTGCGAGGATTACATTTCCTACTCGTTTTATGTTCACAAATTTGCTACACAGTACAATGTTAAATGCTTTTTTGATGGAGCAGATCAAGTCTCCAATTTATCAGTGCTAGATTCACGCACAATCTATCCTAAAAATGACGGTTCTGCGACATATTTCTTAAGTGCAAAAAACCAACAAAAACAAGCAATGAGTCAAATCCTTGCAAAATACGACTGTATGGCAGTCTTTGAGGAGTATATCACCAACAAAGAAACACGAAGACTCTATACGGAAAGTTTTGAGAGATTTCTGAGGCATTTTAACCTCACAGATCCAAGCTACTTATTGACACAATCCAAAGAAGAGACATTTGACATTCTCAAAAAATACATTCTGTTTCAGAGACAAAGAGCTGAACAAGGACAAATCAAGGCAGTCTCAATAAGAATAAGCCTTGCAGGGATAGTGCATTTTTACACGTATAATGATGTGGTGGTGAATTGGAAAAAACTCTACAAGCTAATCCCACAAAACACCAAAGCAGGTGGAGACAAGGCCTATTCCAAAGAACAACTCCAAGCCATGTTAAATGGAACATACAAGATGAGAAACAGGTTTTTGGTTTTATTTATGGCCTCAACTGGTGCTAGAGTTGGAGCTTTGCATGAACTCAAACTCAAACATCTAAGTCCGATTGAGGACTGTCATTATGTAGTTCTATACAATGACGAAAAAGAAGAGTATGTCAGCTTCACAACCCCTGAATGTTCAAGACTGTATGAACAATATCTCCAAACTCGCAGAAATGAAGGAGAGGTACTGACACAAGAGAGTCCGTTGTTTAGGCATGATTATGACAAGGGCAAAAAAGACAACTTGTCCATTGGAAGGCAGATTATCTATGATGTAATCTCAAGAATGGTCAATAATTCTGGGATAAATAGAACAAAGAAAGGCAATAGGTTTGACATACCTATTGTTCATGGCCTGAGAAAGTTCTTTGCAACACAGGTGAAGGGGAATCCAAGCATAAGCTATTCTACAAGTGAGCGACTGTTAGGCCATGCTGGATATTTGGAAAAATCCTACTTTCTGCCTGATTTGCAAAAACTCTTTACAGAATACCGTAAAGTCATACCGTCTTTGACCGTAGATCAAACATTCGTTCAAAAAGAGGAAATACGACAACTCAGGGCGCAGAAAAATGAAATGGATAAGATGAAAGAAGAAAACGAAATGCTATCTGATAAAATAGAACGCCAAGAACAAATCCTTAGTAATGTTCTATCCGAATTAGAGAGATTGAAGACCCAGAATATGTCCTAACACTGCATCCGTGTACTTTCAGTAGCATAGAAACGAGACGAAGTCAATCAA
>JAHEXS010000157.1 GCA_023252015.1 Candidatus Nitrosotenuis sp.
TCAAATTTTTGGCAATTAAAACGGCTTGTTGACCTCACGCGTAAAGACATAGCTTGCAATACAAATCATCGTCACAACAAATATCCCAATTACTCCAAGGCTCAGTACAGCAGATACACCCTCGGTGACACCAGTCATCATCCCCCGTACAAGAAGAACTGTATACGTTACGGGATTGAGTTTTGCAATGGTCGCAAGCCAGCTTGGCAAAAGTTCAAGTGGAAACAAGGCTGGGCTCAGCATGAAAAGCGGCATTCCAAGAAAGTTGATCATTCCCCAGAATGTTTCCTGCGATTTTGCAGTAGCTGCAACAATTACAGATATTCCTGAGAACCCAAGTGAGAACAAAATTACGATTCCCATAATTGGCGCAATTATCCAGAAATTTGGAAAGGTAACACCTATTGCAAGCGCAATTCCAATTATGAGACTTGCCTGTAATGCTGCAATCAAAGAGATTGCAAGCATTTTTCCTAGTGCTATGGACGATCTTGATATTGGCGAGGTCAAGGCCTTGTTCATGAAACCGTACCTTCTATCCCACAGAGTGTTGACTCCCCCAAATATGCTTGTGAAAATTGCAGTGAGTATTATCACACCTGGTGCCATAAACTCGATGTAGGTTCCACCAAATCCAACTGATTGGATGAGTGGTCGCGTACCCGAAAATGTATTTCCTATTACAATTATCCAAATTGCAGGCTGAATTAGTCTTATCAAAACTCCGCTTCTTGATTTACGGTATCGCTTCAGCTCGCGCCAAAATATTGTATAAGTATCATATAGCATCATAGTCGAAGCCTCTTCATTTTTGCATATTCTTTTTTGCGATTGTAGCTTTTTGTTGCCTCATCCCGCAGTTCGCGTCCAGTGTACGACAAAAACACATCGTCCAAGCTTGGCGGGGTAATTGAGATTGATTTTATTTGAATATCAAGTGTCGAGGACAAATTGAACAACGTTGTGGCAACTTCGGCTCCCTTTGATGAAAATACGGTAATCTTGTCGTCCTTTGAGGTGACTTCTTTTACAAATTCAGTTTCTTCCAGAGCGGTGATCATCATATCTTTTTTGGACTGGTCATCAATTGAAAATACAATGACTTCATTTCCAAGGGCATGCTTCATTGTTTGCGGCTTGTCTATTGCCTGGATTTTTCCATAGTCCATTATTCCGATTCTGTCGCAGAGCCTATCTGCCTCCTCCATGTAATGAGTGGTGAGAAATATTGACATCTTGAACTCGCTGTGAATTTTTTTTATGTATTCCCAGATTTTTTGCCGGGTCTGAATATCAAGTCCAACTGTCGGCTCATCTAAGAAAAGGACCTTCGGTCGATGTAGTAAGCCTCCTGCTATTTCCAGTCGTTTTCTCATTCCTCCAGAATATGTGATTACTGCCTCATCTTGTCGGTCTTTAAGTTCGATTAGTTCAAGTAATTCAGTTATTCTGCTTTCAATTAGATTTTTTGGGATGTGATTTAGTCTTGCCTGGAGCAGCATGTTTTCTCTTCCTGTCAGATATTCATCTACCGTGATGTCTTGCTGTACATATCCAATGCTTTCTCGTACCTTTTTTGCCTGTGATACTACATCATATCCTGCAACGTATGCGTTTCCTGAGCTAGGCTTTAGAAGAGTAGTTAGAATCATGATAGTGGTACTTTTTCCAGCCCCGTTTGGTCCAAGAAATCCAAAGATTTCACCTTCGTCGACCTGAAATGATATATTATCAATGGCAGTAAGACCGGAACCATAGATCTTGGTAAGAGATCTAGTTTCTATAGAATTCAATGAATCATTCAGACGAATAGAGTATAAATTGCTAAGTCTGGAATAGATGACTCAAAATATTTTTGCAAAAAAAATTTAAAATGGAAAAACTTGTTTGTAATTATGAAAGGCCTTTGTCACGTTTGCTTTAGAACAAATGTCGAACTTGTCCTAAAGGATGGCACTCCAACGTGTAACGTGTGTATTTCAAAGAAGAAATAACGGAGTCCCATCCAATTTATTTTAATTATATTTTGTTTGATTTAAAAAAACGGTTTTAGTGTAGTTCTTTGAACTGTTGCTTTGTGAGTTTTAGTATTACCTTTTCTCCAACTCCCCAGACATCGGTCTTTGAGACAATCGTTGTGTGAATTATTCCGTCTGAGATCTCGATTGATTGGAGTTGATTTGTTTCGTTGTTTTTGACTAGGCGTCTTACCTTACCAATTTTGTGGCCATCGATATCCACTACTGGCACGTCAATTCGAATTGGAGGTCTGCTGAGCAGCAAGGTTTCTTCAGTAAATTTGTCAATGTATTCACTTGTCAGATAATAGTCCTTGTGAAATCCCTGATGGATTGTAACTCCAGATACTGCAAGTGTCTCTTGGTTAATGTGAATGTGCTTTACTTTGCCGTATTCGATTCCTTCTCGGTCTACTACTTTTTTTCCTGTGAATTCATCTGCAGTGCAGACATTCTCTGTTAATCCTTCTAAGCGAGTTGTCATGGCTTGTTTTTCAGGATCGGTTTATCGGCATCAAAAATTACAATTTTCAATCAATGAGGTTAAATTACTTGACTTTGGGTGTATTCCTGTGAAAAATCAGGCGTTCAAGGCTGCCTTGACCACATACGGCAGAAAGACAGGCGATGAGCATACAGTATTGCTTCGAGCAGTATCATACAATGATAGGATTTACTTTTCTCGCAGAAATGAAGACTCGGATTGGCTAAAGAATGCCTTAGCAAATCATGCAGTAAAGGTTGGCTTTGATGACATTATACATAATGGAAT
>JAHEXS010000048.1 GCA_023252015.1 Candidatus Nitrosotenuis sp.
AATTTGGTAGATACCGTTCTCATAGGTATTGGTAGACCGAGGTAGATCAAAAATACTTCGGTTTATTCGTAATAATCACGAATAGATTAGAGTAGACCTAGTAGATCATAAACCAAATAGACCAAAGTCCAAATTATTGTTTAATTTAGTTAAGCTGTCGTTTTCCATAAGTTTATCTTTAGTTTCATTGCGAAATCGATTTACTTGCAAGTTCCAATTTGTAATTTTGATGCAAAAAACGCAATCTTGTGCCCACAATGCGAATCAAAGGTTGAATCGGGTCAGCTGACAAAAGCAGATGTAGATGCGTCAATGAAGCTTGCAAAACTCGCAAAGACGTATTCTGAGATTGACAAGTTTTCCTTGTTTTCATGCAGAGAAGTATCAGGCGATTTTGTGTTGTATTTATCAAAGACGGATATCGACATAATTAGACAAAGCAGGGTACTCTACAGAACACTGCAAAATGAGTTTTCAGGCAAGATTTGGCTTGTTGAATCGGAGGTAAACGACAGAAAGTTTATCGAAGACTTATTCTTTCCAACCAAAATCCTATCAATAAGCGTAGTTTGGGTTCCAGGCGGAATGCAGAAAACAAAGGTGACGGTATCTGGAAAATGGACCGCGAGATTCCCAATTGACACAAAACAGGTTACAAACATTGTAAAACAGGTACGCCAGTTGGACATAGTAATAGAATTTGAGGATGGTCAGCGAAAATGAAATTCAAGAAAACTCACAATATAGATGAAATATCAATCAGTATTGAAGGACAGGATGTTGTCATTGGCGGATGGGTCGAAGACCTTAGAAAGCTAGGAAAACTTGCGTTTCTCACAGTTAGAGATGTAACTGGACTTGCGCAAGTAATTGTTAAAGACGCTACAAGCATTCCAGAGGATTTGACAAGGCAAAGTGTCATAATGGTGCGCGGAATAATCCAAAGCACAAAGGCTCGCGATTTTAAATTTGAGATAAAGGCAGACGAAATCGATATTTTGACAAAGGCAGTACACCCCCTCCCAATTGATCCAATCGGTAGGCTTGAAAGCAACATTGACAACAGATTGAATGCAAGAGCACTAGACTTGAGAAATCAAAGAGTTGCGGCGATTTTTAAAATAAGACATCATGTTCTTGCGTCTTTGAGAAAAATACTTTCACAGAAAAGATTCATTGAGATAACAACGCCAAAAATAATTGGCAGTGCAAGTGAGGGTGGCGCAAATCTATTTTCGCTAGAGTATTTTGGCAAAAAAGGATACCTTGCCCAGAGTCCACAATTATACAAAGAACAGTTAACAATTGGCCTTGAACGAATATTTGAAATTGCATCATTTTATCGCGCAGAAAAATCCCATACTGGAAGGCACCTGAGCGAATTTACCAGCATAGATATCGAGGCGGCATTTATGGATTATACAGATGTAATCGATGTTTTAGAGTCACTTGTTGTTTCTGTATTCAAAGATGTCTTGGAAAATTGTGCTGAAGAACTAAAAACCCTTGAGCGAGACCTCCAAGTTCCGCATAGTCCATTTGAAAGAATAACATACCAACAGGTACTAGAAGAATTGGCAAAGGAAGACATCAACATCCAATTTGGCGAAGACCTTCTTGATTCACATCTCAGAATAGTTGGCAACAATCATCCAGGATTTTTCTTTTTGATCGACTGGCCAATGAAGTTAAAGCCATTTTACATTCATGAAAAAGATGAAAATCCCGAATTATCAAGATCGTTTGATTTGCAGTACGGCCATTTGGAGCTGTCATCGGGTGGAACAAGACTTCATGATCCTAGCAAGCTGAGATCACGCCTTGCAGAACAAGGGTTGGATCCTGCAAATTTTGAGGATCATCTAAGGGCATTTGATTGGGGCATGCCACCACACTCTGGATGGGGAATGGGTCTTGACAGGTTAATGACGGTGATAATTGGAACGGATAATGTCCGAGAGGTTGTCCTGTATCCACGTGACCCAGAAAGACTAAGCCCATAAAAAGATAAATCTAAAGAAAGAGAAAAAAGCATAATTGGCAACTTGCGAATTTTGCAACTCCAGGTTCGGCGATAGGAAGTGTTACTTTTGCCAAAAACAGGTCTGCACGTCGTGTATGATAGACGACCATACAAGATGCAAAAAATGCTACATCAACAAGCGCAAACTAGGCTGGAAGGCATTAATCAAAAAAAATAAGATAATTGTTGGCTTTGTTGCGTTTGTGTGGTTTTATGCAGTATTCCCAGGACCGTTAATCCCAGGTCTTCATGAGGGATATTACATCATTTTTGTAATTGCGGCCATAGTATGCATGATACCGCTTTGCCTGATGATGTTTTTCTGGTCGAGATATCCGCCAGCATCGGATGTTTGATTACAGTAGAGAGACGATTTCCTTTGTGAATTCTTTTGTTGTTTTGTCTCCGCCAATGTCGCGAGTCTTTGCGCCACTTTTGACAACATCAAATACTGCGTGTTCTAGTTTTTGTGCGACATCAAGACATTTTTTGTCATTGTGTTTTGTTCCAAGCCACTCTAGCATCATCTTTGCAGACAAGATAAATGATGAAGGGTTTGCAATTCCTTTTCCCGCAATGTCAAACGCTGCACCGTGCACTGGCTCAAAGAGTGCAAAATTATCTCCAATGTTTGCTGCAGGCGCCATGCCAAGTCCCCCAACCACTTCGGCCGATTCGTCAGATAAGATATCGCCAAACAGGTTTGTGGTAACTATTACATCAAACGATTCGGGCTTTCTAATCAAATTCATTGCGCATGCGTCAACATACATTTGATTAAACTGTATGTCGGGATATTCTTTTGCAACACTTGTGCACACCTTAGAGAACAATCCGTCGGTTTTGCGCATCACGTTTGATTTGTGGACGCACGTTACCATTTTCTTTTGGTCTCTTCGTCTTGCAGTCTCAAAGGCATATTTTGCAATCTTTTTTGATGCGGCTTCTGAAATAATTCTAAAGGCAACTGCCACCCCATCCATTTCAAATTCCTGTCCAGTGTAGAGGTCTTCGGTGTTTTCTCGCACAATCACCAAGTCAATGTTGTCCTTTAGTGCAGGCATGTGTGGATATGACTTTGCAGGCCTAATGTTTGCGTAAAGATCAAGCACTCTTCGCAATACCACAATTACATCTGCTGCACTCTCACCCACAGGTGCTTTCATGCATGCGTTTGATTTTTTAATAGAATCCAGTGTTTCATCTGGAAGTGCCTTGCCAAACTTTGCAAGTGCGTTATCACCGGCGTGTAATTTTTCAATGTTGAATTTTACTCCAAGATTGTCATGGATTCTTTCAAGTATTGTGATTGTAGATTCGGAAAGTTCAGGCCCGATACCATCACCAGTAATTAATGAGATATTGTACATTTTAAAAAGCAGTTAGCTGCCGATCTTTTTTTGTTTTAGTGTTTTCTTGAGCATTATTCGATTAATTCCATCAATCATTGCCTGAACGCTTGTTATAACAATGTCTTCGCCAATTGATTTTGCAGAAGACATATTTCCAAATGCATCTTCTACTTTGATTGTCACTTCGCATAATGCGGCAGATCCGCCAGAAATTGAATCAAGCTTGTACTCTTTTACTCTAACCTTTGCAATCTCTCCTGTGATTTTTTGGATTGCATTTAGTGCTGCGTCAACTGGCCCCACTCCGTAATCAGTTCCAACATAATCAGTACCGTCTATGTCTAGTTTGACAAATGCATATGGCATTGTTCCAATTCCAGTCGATACTGAAAAACCAGTTAGTTGCACAATTCGTTTTATTGCGTGCTCTCCGAGAATTTCATTTGCAATTGAAAGTAACTCTACGTCCGTGATGTGTTTTCCTTGATCACCGATTCCCTTTACTTTGTCTAAGATCAGTCTGAGTTGGTTCTCGTTTGGTTTTATGCCATATTCCTCAAGCATTGCAGAAATTCCATGGATCCCCGCATGTTTTCCAACTTGCATCCATCTGGTACGACCGACAAGTTCTGGGCTGATTGGCTCGTATGTGAGAGGGTTGCTCAATATTCCGTGTGTGTGAATTCCAGATTCGTGGCCAAATGCGTTTTCTCCAACAATTGCTTTGTTTGGTTGTACTACGACTCCAACTAGATTTGAGATATATCGTGATGTTTCATACAATAATTTGGTCTTGATTCCAGTTTCCCATTTTTGCTCAAAAGGTAAACATTGTAATGCCATGACAAATTCCTCAAGTGATGCGTTTCCTGCCCTCTCGCCAATTCCATTAATGGTAACATGTGCACATTGTGCGCCTGCTTGAATTCCAGAAATTGCGTTTGCAACTGCCAATCCAAAGTCATTGTGACAGTGAACACTTATGGGCAATTTTGACGCAGCAATTGCGTCCTTTGTTATTTCTGCAATATACTTTGGTGTAGAGTATCCAACGGTATCCGGAATGTCTATTCGGTCAGCTCCCGCCTTTGCCACTTCCGAAAATACGCGCTTTAGAAATTCTCGGTCGGATCTTGTTGCATCCTCTGCTGAAAATTCGACTTGTAATCCGTGAGATTTTCCATATTCAACTGCCTCAATTGCTTTAGCAAGTACCTCATCTCTAGTCATTTTTAGCTTGTACTGCAAGTGAATATCAGATGTTGCAATGAACGTGTGAATGTAGTTTAGCCCACAATCTATTGCCGCATCTATGTCCTTCTTGGTTGTTCGTGCAAGACCGCAAATCTCTGCAGAAAGATTCGCCTTTGTTATTAGCTTAATTGCTTGTTGCTCGCCATCAGATACTATTGGAAATCCTGCCTCTATTGCGTCCACTCCAAGGTCGTCGAGCCTTTTTGCAATTGAAAGTTTTTTCTCGGGAGATAATGCAACACCTGGCGTTTGTTCCCCATCCCGTAATGTGGTATCAAAGATCCTAACTCTCAATCTCCGCCCCTCTGTAATGCTGCAACTCCAGTTTTTGCCATATCCAAAAGTTCGTATTTGGATAATAATTCTTGAAGATTTTCTATTTGATCAGGCGTAGCAGTTAGTTCAAGCATGATGGAGTCTTTTCTTGCGTCATGAATTTTTGCCCCAAATGCATTTGCAATGTTGTTTATTTCCATGGTGTCTGACGCCTTTGATATTTTAACTCTAAACAAGACCAATTCTCTATATACGGTTTTTTTGTCGTCTAGGCGCTTTACCTCTATTGTGTCAATCATTTTGTCAAGTTGCTTTACAATTTGTTCGATTTGCTTTTCATCGCCAATTGTTGTGATGGTCATTTTGGAAAATTCTGGGTTTTGTGCAGTTCCAACCGAGATGCTATCTATGTTAAAGTTCCGCGACCTGAAAAGATGCGTTACCTTAAAGAGAATTCCAGGTTTGTTTTCAACAAGTATTGAGAGTATTGCCCACATTCAAATCGCCTATGACGGTAATATCATGTCCTTAAGTGAGGTGCCAGGCGCAACAAATGGAAGTACGTCCTCTTCTGGGTCAATTGGGATATCAATTACGGTTGCAACATCACTCTTTAATCCGGCCTTGATTGCATTGCCCAATTCGTCAAGGTTTCCAACGCGTATTCCTTGCGCGCCGTAGGATTCTGCTAGCTTGACATAGTCAGGACAGTGTTTTTGATCAACGCCAATCATCCTTCTATCGTAGAAGGTTCTTTGCCACTGGGCAACCATTCCCAACGTGTAGTTGTTTACTAAAAATACGATTACCGGTAAATTATCAAGAACTGATGTCGCAAGCGAATTTTCAGTCATGTTAAAGCTTCCATCGCCTGCAATATCCACCACAGGCAAGTCAGGTCTTGCGGCCTTTGCACCTATTGCTGCAGGAAATCCCCACCCCATTGTGCCAAGGCCGGTTGAACTAAAGAATGTGCCAGGATGAATTACATCATAGAATAATGACGCCCACATTTGGTGTTGCCCTACTTCGGTGGTAACGATTGATTGATGCGGTAAAACTTCGCGTAATTTTCTTAGGATTTTTGCGGCAGTAAGCTCACCTGGGTGTAGTTTCAAATTTTGTTTCCAATATTCTTTTACCTCAGTTACGTGTTCAAACCACACATTGTGCTCTGATTTTTTGGTAGCCTTTTGAAGTAACAATCTGACAAATATTCTCAATGATGCCTTTACATCGCCCACCACTGCAACGCTCGTAGTTTGGTTCTTACCTATCTCTGCAGGGTCTACATCAAGATGGATAATCTTTAGATTCTTTTCAAATTCGTCAAATTTTCCAACGGATCTGTCAGAAAATCTTGTTCCTATTGCAAGTACGCAGTCTGCTTCGGCCATTATCTTATTTGCCTCTGCGTGACCGTGCATTCCTATTGGGCCAACAGATAATGGATGAGTTTCTGGAAATGCTCCTTTTCCTTTGAAGGTAGTAACAACTGGAATCATTAGCATTTCTGCAAGAGATTGTAATTCTGCAAACGCCGCGGAAATTATTACTCCACCGCCAGCCAAAATGACAGGTTTGCTTGAGGATAGCAACAAAGTAATTGCTTTTTCTATCGCAGTAACATCAGGATCAGTCCATGGATGATATCCTCGTATTTTGATCTCGTCTGGAAATTCCATTGGGGCTTCGTTTTGTTGCACATCTTTTGGAATGTCAATTAGGACTGCACCTGGGCGTCCAGTCTCTGCAATGTAAAATCCCTTTTTGACAACAGTTGGTATCTCAGATGCATGTCTTGGTTGAAATGAATATTTGACTACGGGATTTGCGATTCCAATGATATCACTTTCTTGAAATGCGTCGCGTCCAATCATGTTGACTGGCACCTGACCAGTAATTGCAACCATTGGTGAAGAGTCGGCCTGCGCAGTTGCAAGTCCGGTTATGATGTTAGTTGCCCCAGGTCCAGAAGTTGCAAAGCATACTCCTGGCTTTCTGCTAACCCTACCAAATCCGTCTGCCATGTGTGCAGCTGATTGTTCGTGTCTGACAAGTATGTGACGAATATTACTTTTGTACAACTCATCATACATCGGTAAGTTTGCACCTCCCGGTAGGCCGAAGACTTCCTTTACACCTTCTTTTTCCAATGCTTTCATTAATGCGCGAGCGCCAGAGATTGTTTCCATAAATTATTCACCTGAAAAAATCGCTGTAGTATAAATTTACAGCACCAGCTCGACTGGCAGCAAAACGGCAAGTGCAGTCGAACTGTAAATTGTCATATTCATCAGTTAACACTGATTTTAGCGTTATAAACATTACCTTATTAGATATGCAAAAATTCGATTTGACTTTTCGGTTTAGAATAATCACATAGGCATAATGCTTAAACTCCGCATATTCCAAGCAAGAGCGATTTTGTTAGACAGAGAGGAAATTATCAAGATAATTGAAACTTTTTTCGAGGTTGGGAAAACAAAAGATTTGACACCATTAAGAGAAATTCAGCTTGCTGACAATAGTTTTTCTAGTTTTAGTGATGTGCCGCCATATGATCTTAAGGATTTTAAAACCACAATAGCGCTAGAAGAGCTTCGATTTATCAGCATATCAGATTATGATCATGAAATAAGAAATCCAAAGATAAGCATCTTTGGAGATGTTGCAATAGTCGCATTTGAGTTAACGCAAAAAGGGATGCTCGTAGATAACAAGGCATACACAGGAGAACATATCTTAATTGACGGTAGGGCAACATTTGTTCTGGTAAAAAAACCAACGTGGAAGATAGTTCACATTCACCTTTCCAGGGCACAGTAATTAAAAACAGAAAGTAAAATGTAGAAAAACTTATTGTGTTTTTGCCGCAGCTGGTGCAGGTTGTTTTTTCTGTTCTGATTTTTGTTGTTTTGGTTGCTGTTTTTGTTGAGGCCTTGGTTTAGACTGTTGTTGCGGTTTTGACTGTGGCGGTTTTGGTTGGTTTTGTTGAGGTTTTTGTTGCTGTTGATTTTGGAATGGCTTTGATTGTGTAGGTTTTGGTTGGTTTTGTTGAGGTTTTTGTTGCTGTTGATTTTGGAATGGCTTTGATT
>JAHEXS010000005.1 GCA_023252015.1 Candidatus Nitrosotenuis sp.
TGGTCTTTTCTGGATCGGAGTAAGGCGACATTGTGTTTTTTGATCTTATCACACCAAAATTCAGCAACGACGGCGAGATTTTCACAAATCGGAACTGATATCCTGAAATGGTGACTGGCTTGGCACGGAACAATGAATCGCTAATAACCTCGTCGATTGTAAAGTATTCGTGTGTCATGTTGTTAAGCTTCAGCGCCGTGTGGAGACCAAAATACCAGTTCTTCACACCCTTCAGCTCAAGCCCCTTTGCAACAAGCTCCAGATGGTTGTACTTGCTCTTCTTCATCTTTGCGTCTTCCAGCGACTTGATATAGAATATTCCACGGAATATTCTCACCATATACTTCATTTTCAGAAGATAGTGGACGGCCGACTCGTACTTCATCTTGAACAGCTTGCAGTATTCTTTCAACTCCTTAGAAGTCACAAACTCCTTCTTCTCTAACCATAGTTTCTCTAGTAATACGGTCGTTCTCATCATATATCACAACCTACCATAAAATGGTCTATAGTGATATATATCGTTATAGACCAAAAAATGGTATATTATGATATATGTAATGCTAGCTTAAATCTATGATATCTTAGCGGAATCGCACACCCGCAACCTAGTTCTTGACACACGCAACATCTGGATGGTGAACTGGCAAGCAACTAGTGACAACTGCGGAAGATGCAGAGCGGTTGATTCTTGATGGTTGGCAATACATCGCGACTCTACCAAATCAGAAAGTTGTCGTCAAGCAACAAAGGTTCCCGGAATAACTGTTGAAGCGGGCCCGAAGGGACTCGAACCCTCGACCTAATGCTCCGCAAGCATTCGCACTATCCAAGCTGTGCAACGGGCCCAAAAACCAAGCCAATTCAAATTTTTAAAAGTGTTTGTAGTTTGAAAAATCTAGGCAGATTGCTCTGTTTCTACCTTTTTGACAAAGACATAATTCATGATCAGACCTGCAATGATTGCGCCGATTATCGGTCCTGCCCAGTAAATCCAGTGAAAATCCCAGTAGCCAGATATGAGTGCTGGGCCAAAAGTTCTTGCAGGATTTACGGATGCGCCCGTTAATGGAACGCCTACTAGGTGAATCAAAAATATCATACCGCCAATTGCAAGGCCGTGCATTCCTGCGGATGCTTTTTTGTGGACGGCAGTCATGAATATTACGGTAACTAGGAAAAATGTCAAGATTAGCTCGACTGCAAAACCAGACATTGCAGAATGATTCAGTAAATCGCTTGGTCCCCCTTGGGTTCCATAGTTAACTTTGGCTCCCAGGTCAGGTAAGATAGTTTTTAGCGAAAATGCAGCAATGATTGCGCCGATTATCTGAAATGCAATATATCCAATTCCATCTTTGATTCCAATTCTTCTTGTTACTAACATGGAGATTGTGACTGCCGGGTTGATGTGTGCACCAGATACATGGCCAAATGTGTATACCATCAGACCTATTGCAGCTCCATGTCCTATGGCAATCATAATAATTCCTTCAATTGATAAGCCGGTTCCAAATGCAGCTGCTGCCATTACAACAGACAATGGTCCAAAGAACACCAAACAAAATGTTGCGATGGATTCTGCAAACCAAGCCCTTCCGTTTACCATTAAAGACTGCCATGTAGCTTTCAATATAAAACATTATGGTCAATTTTGAGACAAAACGGTTCAAAAATAATTAATTATGGACTGGAATATCATAAATCATGATCACAGAAGGCGATCAAGAGCCAAAGTTTGAGCTCAATGACGCAAATGGAAAATTAGTAAAATCATCTGATTTCAAAGGAAAGAAACATGTCGTTTACTTTTACCCAAGAGATTTTACACCAGGCTGCACAATAGAGGCAGATGAATTTTCTAAAGAATACAAAAAATTCCAAAAACAGAAAATAGAAATCATCGGAATCAGTACAGATGATGTGGAATCACACAAGAAATTTGTCGACAAGATGAATATTCCATACGTTCTATTATCAGACCCAGAGGCAGATGTCTGCAAAAAATTTGGAGTTTGGGGCAAAAAACAGTTCATGGGAAAGGAGTACATGGGGGTCCAGAGGAGTACCTTCCTAGTAGATGAAAAGGGTAAAATTTTCAAGGCATTTCCAACGGTAAAACCAAAGGGTCATGCAGACGAAGTCCTACAAATATTAACAAATTAGAAAAGAAAGAAAAAGTTCTAGGAGGGTTTCCAGCCTTTTGGCATTGAGCCCATATTTGGTTTTGGTGCCGCTACAGGTTTCGGTTCAAATCCTTTTGGAAGAGATCCTCGTGTAGGTGATGCCGGTTGTGGTGCTGGTGTTTCCGCTCGCTGTTTTTCAGATTGTTGCAATCTTGTCAGATACTCCTTTTCGTACGCTTCAAGCTGTTCCCTCCTTGATTTTTGTTGTGCTTCGGATTCTGAGCTTGCTTGTGGGGTCGGATTTGGTTTTGGTGCCGGCTTTGGTGGCGGTGCAGTCGTTGTTTGTGCTGCAGCTCCAGTTGCCTTTATGCCATAACCTGTGAATGTTTTGTTTACTGGATGATGTGCAAGTCGTTGTCTTGTTGCAAAGTATTTGTTTGAAGGTTGAGTGTAACCTGCTACCTTTGCTTTTTGCAAATTCCAGTCAGATGTAGGAACATCAACGTTTGTTGTGTGCAGTGATGCATAGTATCGGTTTGCTCCAGGAGTGTATCCAGGTATCTTTGTCTTGTATACGTGTGTGTCTGTCATTGATGCAAGCTTCCATTGTTCCCAGACTGCCAATTCAGTAGCTGGTTTAGCTTCTGGTTTTGGTGCGGGTGGAGGTGCAGTTGTTGTTGGCTTTGGTGGTGGTGCTTGTGTAGTTGGTTTTGGTTCTGGTGCTGGTTTTGGAGGGGTTGACTTTGTTTCAAACTGAGTTGCTAGTTTTGCGAGTCGTTCTTCTAACTCGGCAATTTTATTTTCAAGATCTTTTTTACTAGATTTAGTTCCAGCCATGTGAATTTCCTGATACCATAATAGTTTATTTACATTTTGTTCTGATGCAGACTAAGAATTCAATTATTTTTGCACAATATTGGAATTATTACAAAAAACATAACTGGATCATTGAAATTCCAAATTTCCAGATTTGGGCATAGCGATCAAAATCGGAATTAATTGAAAATATAGAATAAAATTGGAAATTTGTTAGAAACCTTTTGGTAGGCTACCGCGTGTTGGATTTGGTTTTGGTGCCGGCTTTGGTGGCGGTGCAGTCGTTGTTTGTGCTGCAGCTCCAGTTGCCTTTATGCCATAACCTGTGAATGTTTTGTTTACTGGATGATGTGCAAGTCGTTGTCTTGTTGCAAAGTATTTGTTTGAAGGTTGAGTGTAACCTGCTACCTTTGCTTTTTGCAAATTCCAGTCAGATGTAGGAACATCAACGTTTGTTGTGTGCAGTGATGCATAGTATCGGTTTGCTCCAGGAGTGTATCCAGGTATCTTTGTCTTGTATACGTGTGTGTCTGTCATTGATGCAAGCTTCCATTGTTCCCAGACTGCCAATTCAGTAGCTGGTTTAGCTTCTGGTTTTGGTGCGGGTGGAGGTGCAGTTGTTGTTGGCTTTGGTGGTGGTGCTTGTGTAGTTGGTTTTGGTTCTGGTGCTGGTTTTGGAGCCGGTGGTGGTGCTTGTGTAGTTGGTTTAGCTTCAAGTTGACTTGCTAATTTGGTAAGTTTTTCTTCCAATTCGGCAATCTTGGTTTCTAGATCCTTTTTAGTGGATTTAGCACTAGACATTTGAAATAACACAAGAACCGGGGTTTATTTACATTTGGGTAATTGTCCGCTTGACACGATCAAATTTAATAGATGCATGAGACTATACTAGCCGTTGGACGATTTTGAACGAGAGTTTCCAGATTTTGACTGGAAGAACACACCTGCCTATAAGCATCCTGGCGGAAAGGATTGCCCATGCCCAAAACATGAATACATTAGAGAGCAAATCAATGTTGCAAAAACGGTGAACCAGTCAAGTAAGGAATCTGCAAGGGTCACACTCAAGTTTTGTCCTGAACACTACAAGGTATACATGGAAGAGGTCATTCCTTCAATGCCACTAAAATACAAGATTTTGACAAAAATTGCACTAAAGATTGGCGCAATCCAGCTTGAAAAACTAACACATATGCAATCAGATCTTTGCTTTTACTGCAAGTTTGGCTCAGGCGGACATGGAAGAAAACCAGAGATTCCGCCCATTCAATAAGATCAAAAATCAGTCTAGATAGGTCCAATCAGAATTTTCGGCTTGTTCGGAGTGTCATGATGACATTTTTTTCCGCAAAGAGGACATGTTTTCCTGTCCAAAAAGATGCACTGGCAAATGTGTGATTTTAGATAGCTTTCTCCGGTTTTTGTGTATTCGCCGGTTCCATTGCAAAAAGGGCATTGTGCTCCAAGAAGTTCAATTGTTCCGCCACCTTTGCAAACGACACACTTTTCCGTGCTCAACTATCAGGGTTTGAGCAATCGCAATTAAAATGCCTTTGTTAAGCAAATTACAGAAAACATGGCGCCTAGTCAAGATTTATACAATATTTGGACAGACCAGCAATGTGACAATAGAGGACACATCAGAATTTATCAAAGCGTTAGAAGATGCAGGAGAATTAAAACGAATCAAAACGCAGGTTGATGTAGATTTAGAAATTGCAGAAATCCTACGGAGGACAATGTATGCAAACGGTCCTGCAGTATTGTTTGAAAATGTAAGAAACTACGACATACCAGTTTTGGCAAACGCGTTTGGTTCTATGAAGAGATTACAGATAGGACTAGAGATGTCAGACTTTACGGAAATTGGACAGCGAATTGTAGACATGACAAAAATGGAAATCCCATCAGGAATACTAAACAAGCTAAAAAAACTTCCCGAGTTATCAAAGATGGGAGAAATTTTCCCAAAGCTGGAAAAAAGCGGGCCAGTAACTGAAGTTATTGACGAGTCGCCGTCGTTTAACAAAATCCCAATTCTAAAGACGTGGCACAAGGATGCTAGTCGATTCATAACATTGGGTCTTGTTGCAACAAAACATCCTGAGACTGGAATTCGAAACCTAGGAGTATACAGGATGCAAATAGTCGATGATAAACACGCGTTAATGCACTGGCAAAAGCACAAGCGTGGTGCACATCATCACGACATATCAAAAGAAAAAGGAGAAAAAATCGAGGTTGCAATAATAATTGGCGGAGACCCCGCAACTGTTTTTTCGGCAATAGCACCGGTGCCGGAGGGATTAGACAAGTACTTGTTTGCAGGAATTACACGACAAAAGGGAATCAAGATGGTAAAATGCAAGACAGTTGATCTTGAGGTTCCCGCAAATGCCGAAATTATTTTGGAAGGGTATGTAGACCCAAATGACGTAAGAGAAGAAGGGCCGTTTGGAGATCATACGGGATACTATACCCCAAAGGAACCATACCCAACATTTACGTTGACTGGAATAATGAGAAGACAAAAACCAGTTTACCTTACAACAATTGTCGGCAAGCCAATTCTAGAGGATGCATATATTGGAAAAGTAATCGAGCGGTCATTTCTCCCGCTGATCCGAATGTTTCAGCCAGAGGTGGTTGACTTTGCAATGCCGGCGGCAGGATGGTTCCAGGGAATGGCAATTATTTCAATCAAAAAGCGTTATCCAGGACAGGCGAAAAAAGTCATGATGGGGCTTTGGGGCCTAGGACAGCTTGTACTGACCAAAGTCTTTGTTGTAGTAGATGACGACATCAACGTCCACAGCATGGACGATGTCATTTGGGCAATAACGACACGGATGGATGCTGCGCGAGATACCATAATCATCAACAACGCTCCAACAGATACGCTTGACCCCGCATCTCCACTTGTGAACCTTGGCTCAAAGCTTGGAATTGATGCGACACAAAAGACGAAAGAGGAAGGGTTCCAGCGAGAAATTCAAGAAAAAGTCGAAGTGGATGAAACAACAAAGAAACTTGTTGATTCCAAATGGTCCAGTTATGGACTCTAGTGCATCTGAATTGGATTGTAGAAATTGTCGCGCTCTTCTACTTGGTATCCAATCTGATGAATTGCATCAATAATTTTTTGGCCAGTCAATTCAGTTGAGCGTGCACCGGTACATGATACTACTTCCTCTCCGATTAGAGTTCCGCCAAAATCATCTGCACCGTATCGCAATGCGATTTGTGCCATACCCACACCGTTTGTAAGCCAAGACGATTGAATGTGAGGAATTAAACCGTTAAAGACCAGTCTTGATATTGCAATCATTTTCAAAAGATGCATTCCACCAACTCCATACAGTACAAGATTTTCTTTTTGCATCAAGGTGTTGTTTGGCTCAAAGCTCCAAGGAATAAATGCCATGAACCCTTTGGTCTTTTGCTGTAGTTTTACAATTCTTTCAAAGTGTTCCGCAATATCATTTAGCGACTCAACGTGACCATACATCATTGTTGCAGATGCCGGCAGCCCAAGGGAATGAGCCTCTTCCATTATTCTAAGCCATTCATCGCTTGTGATCTTTTTTGGGCTAATGATGTCTTTGACGCTGTCAACGAGAATTTCTGCACCAGCTCCAGGAATTGATTGTAATCCGGCGTCCTTTAGTCTAGAGAGGACTTCTTTTGTCGATGTCTTTTCTATTCTCGATATCATATCGATTTCTGATGCGGATAATCCGTGGACTCCTATTTCTGGGAACTTTTTTCGAATCAATCTAAATGCGTCTTCATAGTATTCGATTCCAAGATTCGGATTGTGACCACCCTGAATCAGAACTTGTCGAATCTTGAAGAGATCCCATGATGTCTTGACTCTAGCTTCAATCTGGTCAAGTGTAAGAGTATATGATTCGGAATCTCCTGGGGGTCTGTAAAATGCGCAAAACTTGCAATCAGTAATGCAGACATTTGTATAATTCAAAATTATGTTATTGACAAAGGATGCCTTTTTTCCAAACTTTTTTTGTGTGATATGTCCTGCAACAAGGCCAATCAGGTGTACGTCTTCTGACTTTAGTAGTCTTAGGGTGTCATCAAAGGACGGCAGGATATCATGCAGTGAATTTTCTAAAATATCGCCAATATCGCTTGAATGGATTTGTTCAGTGATTTGGCTCAATGGGTGTGATTTTATTGGTTTTTCAATATTATTTAATCCTGACTGTCAAATCTACGGTTGATTGATTTGACTCACCACAATCTGCTTTGCCTCTTTGACTGATTTTTTGATGCTAATACTCAATTTCAAGTTTGATCACGTACGTTATTTTTAATTAGGGCACATTGAGGAGATCCGACATGGTCAGCGGATTCCAGATAAGAATGGACAGGATTTTGCGCAAAGGCAAGATGCTTTGTATTCCGATGGACCATGGAATTTCAAGTGGCCCAGTAGATGGACTCCAGAACCCATCAGAGGTTATCCAAAAATGCGAACATCATGGATTGACCAGCATCATAATTAACAAAGGAATCATAAAATCGCTACCAAGGTCGTTACGAATTGGCATTTTAGTTCATTATTCTGCAAGCACGTCTCTTTCAACGTCTCCAAACAGAAAAATGTTAACAGGGAGTGTTGAGGAAGCGCTAAGACTTGGTGCAGACGGCGTATCACTTCACATCAATGTTGGTGGAAAAGAAGAACCAGAAATGCTAGAACAGCTTGGTAAAATTTCAGAAGAATGTCACAAGTGGCAAGTTCCATTACTTGCAATGATGTACCCCAGAGGCGAGAACATCAAAAATCCACATGATCCTGAGATAGTAGGACACGTTGCAAGAATCGGTGCAGAGCTTGGTGCAGACATTGTCAAGACATTGTATACTGGCGATATTGATTCTTTTTCAAAAATAGTAAAAGCAATTCCAGTTCCAGTAGTAATAGCAGGTGGACCAAAGGCAAAAACCGATGCAGATGTTTTGCAAATGACAGAAGATGCAATGAAAGCTGGTGCAAAAGGAGTAACATATGGTCGCAACATTTTTGCTCATAAATCACCAGATCATATGGTCAGAGCACTAGCTGGAGTCATTTTCAGAAACGAATCAGCAAAAGAAGCAGAGAAGCAAATTGGAAAAAAGTAAGGAACTGATAATTTTACCAAAGGTTACCAAGTCTCAGATTGGCAAGTTTTTGGCCGCGCTTGAAAATGAGGGAATTAGAACAATATACTTGGATCCAAAACTTCTTGGCAAATCAAAACTAGTATCGATTTATCCATCACAGAGCGCAAAATACGTGGTTCTTGAAAAGGATGTATCTAGACCAAAGGGCAAGAAAATTGGAAAGAGATTCAAGGTTCTATCAAATGCAGACATAGAAAAAATTCTCAATGAAGCAAAGAAGGGACTAGATTTTGTCATAATAGAAGTAAAGGACTGGAAAATAATTCCGCTAGAAAACATTATCGCAAAATTGCATAAAATTCATACTGACATTTATGCGACCGCTCGAAGCCCAGAAGAAGTAAGAAAAATGTTTTCCATTTTAGAAATCGGTGTTGACGGTGTAATATTTGAGGCAAGCTCAATCAACGAGGCAAGAGAGGCACTAGTGTACCTCGGGAGCAGCAGTTTTGAGTTGCAAGAAGCAAAGATAATTGACATAAAAGAAGTTGGTGACGGCGAACGAGTGTGCGTTGACACGGCATCAATGCTGCATCGTGGTGAGGGGATGTTAATTGGCAGCAGATCAAACTTTTTGTTCTTAGTTCACAATGAATCTGTAGGATCATCATTTACATCTCCGCGACCATTTAGAGTAAATGCAGGAGCAGTCCACTGTTACACCATTGCACCAGATGGCACTACAAAATATCTATCAGAACTTGAGACGGGCTCAGAGGTCCTGATTTTAGACTCCAGGGGAAAGGCAAGGCGTGCAACTGTCGGCCGCTCAAAGATTGAGAGAAGACCGATGCTAATGATAAAGGCGCAGATTGGCGATGAGATAGGCGGGATTATAGCTCAGGATGCAGAAACCATTCGATTTGTAAAACCTGGAGGACATCTAGTTTCAGTTACCCATCTAAAAAAGGGCGATACCGTAATGGTTCATGCAAAATCAGCTACCGGAAGACATTTCGGCATGGAAGTGTCAGACGAATACATTCTTGAAAAATAGAAAACATGGCATACAAAACATGCGTTAGTGTAGCCGAAATAACCCCAAAAAAGATCCAGTCCACTCTAAGACAGGCACTACAAAAATCAGACTATGCGGAAATTAGATTTGATTTTCTTAGACCAGAGCAAATTCCAGATGCGTTGCAGTCGATACAAAATCATCTCAAGCGATGCATATGCACGCTTAGGCCAAAATCAGAAGGCGGTAAGTTTGTTGGAACGGAGCAAAACCGAGTCTCAATTCTAAAGCTAATTGCAGAATATAGACCATATCTGCTTGACCTAGAATTTTCAACGATTTCAAAAAACAGATCACTGATTGAATATGTAAGAAAAACAGGAACGCAAATGCTTGTATCTTGGCACGACTTTAAGAAAACTCCAAGCTATTCTACATTAAACTCAAAGATGAAAAAGATGAAAAAATTCTCAAAAAATGTAAAGATTGTAACCATGGCAAATTCAATCAGTGATGCAACAACTGTCTTATCACTGTACAGAAAACAAAATACAGACCTAATTGCCTTTTCGATGGGGGATTACGGAAGAATATCGCGTATTTTATGTATGAGTCTTGGTAGCCCCTTCACGTATGTTTCACTTGGAAAACCAATTGCTCCAGGTCAGTTCAGTGTAGATGAAGTTAAATCAATCATACGTTTGCAAAAATAAGGATGACAAAGACTTTTGCAGTAATTGGTGATCCAATAGATCATTCACTTTCTCCAAATATTCACAATGCCGCATTCAATGCACTTGGCATGGACTGTACATACATTGCATATAGAATTCCAAAGGGTGAGCTCAAGGAAGGAATTGAGTCACTAAGACAGATCAAAATTTCAGGATTTAATGTAACCATACCGCACAAAATAGAGATGATGAGGTATATTGACGAGCTAAGCGAGGAATGCAAAACCATTGGTGCCATAAATACGGTTACAAATGAAAATGGTAGACTCATCGGACATAACACAGACATGGACGGTTTCTTGGAGCCAATCAAAAAGAGAAACATCGCGATAAAAAACGAGGACGTTTTGCTTCTTGGTGCAGGTGGAGCTGCAAGAGCAATAGCAGCTGGATTTGCAAAGGAAGGCGCTCACAAAATAACAATTGCAAATAGAACAAAGGAAAAAGGGAAGGAATTGGCAAAATTTGCGGCTAGTTTGGGAATAGAATCAAACGAAACATCGTTAGACGAGGCCGGACAAAATGCAGGAAAGTACAAATTCGTAGTAAACGCAACTTCGGTTGGCCTGAAAAACGAACTAAGTCCAATTTCAACCAATGCCATAAATTCACAGAATGTAGTTTATGATATCATATACATGCCAATGAACACTGACTTTATTGCTCAAAGTAAAAAAAAGTCAGCCATTGTAATTTATGGGTATGAAATGCTGCTCGGACAGGCGTGCCTCGCATTTGAGATATGGCATAAGGTCAAAGCACCATATGATGCAATGAGAAAAGTTTTGCTTGGAGGATTTTGATGACGCAAGTAAAAGCAACGATACATGGTGCAATATCAATAGTAAACGCAATTGCCACAGGAAAAGGTTCAACATTAGGCATTGCGGCAAAAGTTGAAGCAATCATAAAAGCTTCTGAAGGTCACGGCATACAGATTGAAGTTGACAATCATGATCTCAGTTCAAGGCTTATCAACAAAGTTGTAGAATATACAGTTCCAAAAAAAGATCTTGAAAAAAACAAAATAGAAATTTCCCTAAAGTCAGAAATTCCAACGGGCTACGGATTGAAGAGCTCAAGCGCGATTTCTTCGGTAGTGTCACTTGCATGCAACAAGATGTTCAGATCTAAATTTAATGACAATCAAGTTTTGATTCCTGGAGTAGAGGCATCAATTGCTACAAAGGTCAGCATAACTGGCGCATATGACGATGCATGTGCTTGTTATTTCGGCGGGACCGTGGTTACTGACAATTACAAGCGAAAAATAATAAAAATGCAGAAAACCCCAACGAATCTTTTGGTAGTGGTGTTTGTACCTAGATCACGTAAACGAGGAAATGTCAAGAACTTGAAAAACATCAAGGAGATCTTTGAAAAGGCATGGGATTTTGCAGAAGACGGTGATTATTGGAACGCCATGGTACTAAACGGACTTGCCACATCCACAATACTGAATTCTGATCCAAAAATAATCTCAAATCTAATCGAGAACGGGGCACTTGGGGCATCAGTATCAGGAAACGGGCCAGCCATTGCGGCGATAGTAAAAAAAGACAAAGTATCAAACATAGAAAAAGTATTTTCAGAACTGGAGGGGAAAACATTCGTTTCTGAAATAAATAACAAAAAGGCAGAGGCTCATGAACTGTAAGGTAGAAAAATCAAAGTTAAGCGGTGTAATTTCATGCCCCCCAAACAAAAGTTATACTCACAGAGCAATCTTTCTGTCATCTCTAGTAAACGGAAAAAGCCTAGTCAAAAACGTGTTACGATCAAGAGATACAAATGCAACTATAGAAATCTGCAAAAATCTCGGTGCAGAGATTCAAGAAGCAGGAAATAATCTCAAAGTAAAAGGAATAGACGAGTTTAATGAGTCAGATCTTACACTTGACGCATCGAATTCTGGAACAACAATAAGAATCGCTGCCGCAATTTCAGCAATGCGTGATGGAAAGACGATTCTGACTGGAGACGAGAGTCTAAGAAAAAGACCAATGAAACAATTAATGGATGCACTCGAATCACTAGGAGCAAATTGTGAATCAAATGAAGGCAAGCCTCCACTTACAGTATTTGGAAAAATTAAAGGAGGAGAAATTACAATTCTTGGAAACATTTCAAGCCAGTTCATATCTGCACTTTTCATTGTTGCACCACTGACTGAAATTGGAGTTACAGTGAACATCAGTTCTGAGTTGGTGTCAAAGCCATATCTTGATGCAACTATTTCAACTATGAAAAAATTTGGAGTAGAAGTCGAAGTTATTGAACCATACAGGAAATACAAGATCGAGCCTCAAGAATACAAACATGCAACAATAACAATTCCATCGGATTTTTCAAGTGTTGCATTACTATTGTCAGCTGCAGTACTCGTAGGAGATAGCTTTACAATCAAGATTTCATTTGGCGATCTAGCGCAGGGCGATGAGGCAATAATTGACATATTGGAAAAACTCGGAGTAAATATCTCACTGCATAACAATACAATCAAGGTAAAGGCGCCTGAAAAACTACTTGGCGGAAAATTTGACCTCTCAAACACGCCTGATCTTTTACCTCCGCTTTCAATACTTGCACTCAAGTCAGGATTTCCAATAGAATTGTACAATGTCAAGCATGCAAGATACAAGGAAACTGATAGGATTGCCATTCTTGCACGCGAGCTTCAAAAGATTGGAATCAAGGTTACCGAAAAAGAAGACGGTTTGATCCTAGGCCCCCCAGACAAAGTCAAAGGTGCAAAACTAAATTCAGAAGATGACCACCGATTGTTCATGGCATTTTGTATAGCTGGAATGTACGTTGGAGACTGTACAGTTTCCAACCCAGAGTCAGTCGATGTGTCTTATCCAAGCTTTATTTCGGACATGAATCAGGTCGGGGCAAAAATCACAACGCTATAAGGGTTATATGCTTCAGATGGTGGTTTTTATTTAATGTCTGGCAGTTCCATCGGTCAGAGACTTGTTTTGACCAGTTTTGGGGAAAGTCATGGAAAATGTGTAGGGGCAGTATTAGATGGATGCCCGGCAGGACTTGAGATACAAGAAAAAGATATTCAGAAAATGCTTGATCAAAGAAAGCCAGGGCAATCACTTGTATCAACACAAAGAAAGGAAGGTGATCAAGTTGAGATAATTTCTGGAGTTTTCAGAGGATATACAACGGGTGCACCAATTACAATGATAATTTGGAACGAGGATCAAGACCCAAGAGCGTATGATGAACTAATAACAAAGATCAGACCGGGACATTCAGATTATCCTGCTTTTGTAAAATACAACGAATTTAATGATTATAGGGGTGGTGGGCGCTTTTCGGGAAGGCTGACCGCCACTCACGTTATGGGTGGAGCAATTGCAAGAAAACTGCTCAAAGTCACATTGGGAATTGAGACAAATTCCTACACAATCAAGATAGGGAAAATCTTAATGAATAGTAAATTTGAGACAAAAATGAAAACCCAGATTTACGATAACGAGGTCAGATGTCCTGATAAAAAAATTGCAGAAAAAATGAGAAATTCAATTTTGGATGCACGAAAACACAGTGACTCGCTAGGCGGGATAATAGAATCCACTACGATAAATCTACCAGTTGGTTTGGGTGAGCCAATCTTTGGTTCTTTAGAGTCGGATATCAGCAAGGCAATCTATTCCATTCCATCCGTAAAGGGAGTAGAGTTCGGCTCAGGCTTTGCAGGTTCTGAATTATTTGGCTCCGAAAACAACGACCAATATATTGTCAGAGGAGGCAAAATAATTACAAAAACAAACAACGCCGGTGGAATCCTAGGAGGACTCTCAAATGGCATGCCAATTGTAATGAGAGTAGCATTCAAGCCAGCCTCATCAATTGCAAAAAAACAAACTACGATAGATGTCAAAACAAAAAAGCCAGTCACATTGCAGGTACATGGAAGACATGATCCGTGTGTTGTTCCGCGAGCACCGCCTGTTGTAGATTCACTTGTTTCACTAGTACTTGCAGATCATGCGCTT
Source organism: Candidatus Nitrosotenuis sp. (assembly GCA_023252015.1). Lineage (GTDB taxonomy): Archaea > Thermoproteota > Nitrososphaeria > Nitrososphaerales > Nitrosopumilaceae > Nitrosotenuis. The sequence goes on from JAHEXS010000005.1 coordinate 13,838, forward strand.
TTAGGCGGCTTCATAAAACCAACATTGTAAAATGTCAAACATCGATCAATTACGAAACAAAATAGACAGCATCACACTAGAGATGCTCACGCTCCTAAAAGAAAGAACCGAAATCGCAAAACAGATTGGCGAACTCAAAAAGAACAGTGGGCTCAATGTAACTGATGAGTCAAGAGAAGAACATCTCAGAAAAGAGGTAAGCGAATTTTGCAAAAACAAGGGATTTGATGAATCGCTTGGAAAAAAGTTTCTGAATTTTCTCTTAAATGAGTCCATAAAAGTCCAATCTGACGGAAAGCAGACACATCTTACAGTGTTTTTGAAGGCAAAAAGTCACGAACGGCGGGGGAAAAAAATAATTCACATGGAGGTAGGCGAGCCAGACTTTGTTCCGCCAAAAATTGTCAGAGACGCCCTCGATGAGGCATTTGATAAAGGATTTGTAAAATACGGGCCTGCAGCGGGAATACCGCAGCTTAGATCAGCACTTGCACAGTATGCAACAAAAGAGTTCGGCGCTTTGGTAAAACCAGAGAACATACTTGTTTCGCCAGGTGCGCGATTTTCAATTTATCTTGCAATTAGCACACTCCTAAATCCAGGCGATGAAATGATTGTAATAGAACCCGCATGGCCAGCATATAGAGACTGTGCCATTAATGCAGGAGTCAAAGTAAGAACAATTCCAACAACACTAGAATCCAGATGGGAGCCAACCGTTTCGCAAATTGAAAAAACAATAAACGACAACACAAAAATGATTGTTCTAAATTACCCAAACAATCCTACAGGAAAAATTCTTCCGCCAAAACTTCAAGAACAAATAATCAAAATTGCAGAAAAAAATGATCTTTATGTGCTAAGTGACGAGATTTACTCGGCGTATTCATTCTCTGAGTGGAAGAGTGTTCTGTCGTACAACTATAAAAAAAATATTGTAACACAGTCATTTTCAAAATCTCACGCGATGACGGGATTTAGGATTGGATATACCATAGCAGATCCAAAAACAATTGAAAAGATGGTAAAGCTTCAAGCCCTTTGTCTGACAAACGTGGCAGAGCCGATCCAGTATGCCGCGCTAAAGGCATTGGATGTCGATATTACCCCCAATGCAAAAAGCATTAGATCAAAGATCAATACCGTTATTCAGGAGGCAAAAAATATGGATTTGGAATATATTGCGCCAGACGGCGCAATGTACCTTTTTGCAAAGGTAAACAAACAAGGATTTGACGGAGTAGAGTTTTCTAACATGTTGCTTGATCATGGAGTTGCCGTGGCCCCAGGTGACGGATTTGGCAATTATAAGGGCTTTATTCGTATTTCTGCATGCCAGGATGAAAAGAGACTAATGGACGGAATGAAGATATTACATGAGGTTCTAAGCAAGTCGAAATGAAAGAAAGTATCACAATAATTGGAGCGGGCGGCAAAATGGGACAATGGTTTGCCAAGTATTTTACGTCAAACGGTCATCAAGTGGTTGGTTATGATTCTGAGGTCCAGATAACCGACAAGGCAGTCAAAAAGTCAGAATCTCTTGTCGGAGCAGTTTTGAGTGCAGACATTGTTTTGTTATGCACCCCAACTAGACGAACTCCAGAAATAATCAGATTAATTGCAAAGGAGATGAAACGTGGTTCATATTTGATCGAGATTTCATCGCAAAAGGCAAAAACAGCTGCGGCCCTACTAAAGATTCCAGCAAAGATTAACCCAGTTTGCATCCACCCAATGTTTGGCCCAGGTGCAAAGAAAGTCAAAGGTCAGAACATAGTTTCCATCCCAATTAAGGATGCGAAAAAAGAACTGAATTTGGTAAAGACACTTTTTGAGGGAGCTAATTTTGTTACGATTGACGCAATTGAGCACGACAAAAAAATTGCAATTATTTTGGGATTAACACACCTTGTCAACTTAGCATTTGCAAACATACTTGCGAAAGACGACAAGATTTCATTGACTGAGCGAATGTCCGGCAATACTTTTAAGATCCAAAAAATATTGGCGGAAAGCATAATGACAGAGTCAACGGAATTGATTGAAACGATAATTGCAAATCCTGAAATCAGAAGAGCCGCAGAAGAGCTTTGGAAAGACATTGGAAGACTTCTAACAGACATACAGGAGAACAAGTCAGAAGACATTACAAACTACATCAGAACAGTACAACAAGGACTTGCAAAGAATTCAGACTTGGAAGAATCTTACAAAAAGATGAACATGATGATAAACGCAATTGAAAAATAAGTTGTCATGCGTTCCACAAAAATAGTAACATCGTTTGTGATATGCAATGAAAAACTTCTTCTCTTAAAGAGAAGCGATTGCGTAAAAAGCATGAGGGGGCTTTGGGGAGCAATAAGCGGGATAATTGAAAACGGAGAAGAACCACTCAAGCGAGCAAAAATTGAAATTTTCGAGGAAATAGGTGTAAAAAGCGATCAAATTCAATTATTAAAGGCAGGGCAAGAAATGGCAATCTCTTCCCCACAATACCCTGATCACCAATGGATAGTTTTTCCATTCCTGTTTTCAATGAAAGACCAAAAAGTCTTACTCAATTGGGAAAACTCAGCATATGCGTGGATAGATCCACAAGAAATTCACAAATACGAAACAGTTCCAAGTTTGTCTGACGTGTTATTCAATCTGTTGTAGGTTTTCGTTTTCTTTGACATATTTTCTTTGCTGAGGAAGCATTACGTAAACACATGCTCCTCCACACATCGTACATGGAACATTATTTCCATCTCGTTGTCCAGTTCGGTTGTGGATTCTAGCTGCCTCTTCTGGATCTATTGATAATGCAATTTGTTTTTCCCAGTCAAGTGTGCGTCGTGCCTCAGTCATTTTCATATCCCAAACTATTGCTTTTTCTCTTAATTTAACCAGGTCTCCAGCATGTGCTGCAATTCTATATGCAATCAATCCCGCTCTCACTTCTTCAGCATTCGGGAGTGCCAAGTGTTCAGCAGGGGTAAGATAGCATAATAGATCAACACCCTCACTTGCAGCAATTGCAGCTCCAATAGCGCTTGAAATATGATCATAGCCGGATGCAATGTCCGTTACAAGTGGCCCAAGTACATAGTATGGAACATCGCCAATTAGAGATTTTGCGAGTCTAACATTTGCGGCAACCTCATTTAGCGGAACATGTCCTGGACCTTCAACCATTACTTGGATGTCTTTTTCATGCGCCTGCTTTGTCAGTCGTGATATGTTTATCATTTCTTGAACTTGGAGTTCATCATGAGAATCAAGAATAGAGCCAGGCCTTAATGCATCGCCAAGACTCAATGTAACGTCGTATTTTTTTGCAATTTCGATTAGATAATCATAATGAGTAATGTATGGATTTTCTTTATCGTATTTTAGCATCCATGCTGCAGTGATTGTTCCGCCCTTGCTTACTACTCCGCCGTATCGCTGCACCTTGAGAATTCTTTTTGCTATTTCCTTTGATATACCAGAGTGAATTGTGGTGTAATCAACTCCATCCTTTGCATTGTTCTCAAATGCATTTAGAAAGTCATCTTCTGTGATATCCAACGGATTTTTGTGCTTTTCAATTCCATAGTTATATGCCTCGTAAATTGGGACAGTTCCAAAGGTTATTGGTGCTGCCTCTAGCAACGCTTGTCTTATTGAGCGAACGTCGCCGCCATCACTCAGATCCATAATTGTGTCAGCATGATGTTTTACTGCAACTTTGGCTTTTTCTATCTCCTCGTTTAGATCCACTTTGAGTGTAGATGTGCCAATGTTCACATTCACCTTAGTTTTCAGTCTCTTTCCAATTCCTACACGATGTACCTTTTGCGGTCGGACATTGTTACTTGGGATTATAATTGAGCCGCTTGCAATTTTTGATCGTAGCCAGTCAAGCGAAACATCCTCATCGCGAGCAACCTGCTTCATCTCATCAGTTATCATTCCACGTCTTGCGGCACTCATTTGTGTTCCCATGTATTCTAGTACCTTGTATCCAGATTTAAACAGTATTGGAAAACAATTAACGCTTGAGAATCTCATTAAATAGAGTCATAATAGATGATTTCACAAAAACACTATTACGACATGTTTGCCAATACATGTCATGAACATATTATCAATAGGAGGCTCTGATCCCTCATCAGGAGCAGGAGTTCAGGGAGATATTAGAGTAGCCACCGCACTTGATGTGAATTGTTTTAGCGTGATTACAGCAATAACAAGCCAAAACTCTACAAAATTTTCAGATGTAGAATCGATTTCTCCACGAATGATTGAAAGACAAATTGATTCCATATTTTCCGATTTTAAGGTTGATGCAATCATAATAGGAATGGTTTATGATTCTAATACAATACAAATTATTCACTCAAAGTTACGTGGTAGAAAAACACTAATCATACTAGATCCTGTTATAGAGTCCACAACTGGTGGAACACTTCTAAAAAAAACTGCACTGGAGTCATTTAGAAAGTTGCTCATTCCATTATGCTTTGTCATAACTCCAAATGTATTGGAGGCTCAGATTCTATCAGGAGTCAAGATTACAAATGAATCAGACCTTACAAGGGCTGCAAAGAAATTGTATATCCTAGGTGCAAAAAAAATAGTCATAACAGGTCACAAATTCGTTAAAAACAAGATTTCGGATTTTGTTTATGAGGATGGGAAGGGTAGCACCATTCCAGGAAACAAGATAAACGAAGAAACCCATGGAAGCGGCTGTACTTTCGCTTTTGCCTTAAGTTATGCAATTGCGTCAAAAAACACGCTCAGGGATGCGGTAAAATTTGCAAAACACTTTACGTATCAATCCATAGAAAATGCCCAAAGATTAGGACATGGAATCAAGATAACAAATCTAAAAAAAGACAAAATCAAAACAGAATTGAGTTCCGCCATCAAGGAGTTTGAAAATCTTAGAGAGTCGTACGGATTAATTCCAGAGTGCCAGACAAATTTTGTGTATTCAAAACAGAATCCAAAATCAGTGTTGGATATTTTGGGCGTATCAGGTAGAATTGTAAAGGCCGGAAAAAGGCTAATCGTTGCAGGAAATTTGGAGTACGGTGGATCAAAACACGTTGCGACCGCAGTTCTTACAATGCAAAAAAAATTTCCCAAAATTCGATCTGCATTAAACATCAAATATGAACAAAAAACAATTGAAAAATTTCAAAAAACAAAAAACAGAATTGTAAGCTATGATAGAACGAATGAGCCAGACAAGACAAAGAACAAGGAAAACTCTTCCATTTCGTGGGGAATAAAAAACGCCATTAAAAATTCAAAATCTGCACCAGACATAGTATATCACAAAGGAGATGTTGGAAAAGAACCAATGATAATCGTATTTGGGAAAAACCCAAAACAAGTTGTGACAAAAATTTCCAAGATTCTATAAAGCGATTATTGACAAGCTACGTAAATCAACATAAATACTCTTATTTTTAATTAAAAACATGAAGGCGGTAATACTTGCCGGCGGCCTAGGGACAAGGCTGCAACCATACACTACATTTCTTCCAAAGCCAATGCTTCCACTTGGCGAAAAGCCCCTGCTTGAACACCTAATAGATTGGATAAAAAATAACAAAATAACAGACATTGTTCTTTGCGTAAGCTATCTGAGAAAAACAATCGAGGATTATTTTGAGGACGGAAGTAGATTAGGAGTAAAAATAGAATATGCAGTGGCAAACAGACCACTTGCAACTGCCGGTCAGCTCAAGACTGCCGAATCCTTCATTGATGATACGTTTGTTTGCGTGTACGGTGATTCTGTTTTTAATTTCAATTTAAGAAAGATGGTAAACCAACACAAGGCAAAAAAGTCATTCATTACAATGAGCTTACACCAGTATAAGACGACCATAAAGTATGGCGTTATTGAAACATCAAAGAGTGGTAGAGTAATGGCGTGGAATGAAAAACCTGAGATTAGTGCAAATATAAACATCGGATGTTATGTGATGGAGCCCCAAGTGCTTGGATTTATCCCAAACAATGTTCCGTATGGAATGGATGATGTAATCAAAAAGGCACTTGCAAAAAAGAAAGATGTAAACAGTTTCATAATAAAGAACGGTTTTATCGACATTGGAGACAAGGTATCATACAAAAAAGCATACCAAGAATTCAGAGAAAAACTCGGCAAGATCTAAGTATGAGTGATATCATAATAAGAAAAATAAAAGAAAGTGATCTGAGTAATGGATTTTTAGAGTCACTTGACAACCTAAAGACTGCAAGCAATCTAAGTAATGAAAAAGCCAGAGCAATTCTAAAAAAAATAACAGCGAATCCAAATACTGTTATTTTTGTTGCGGTCCTTGACAACAAAGTAGTTGGTTCTACTGTCCTAATCATAGAGCAAAAATTCATCCATGATGGGGGATTGGTAGGCCACATTGAAGACGTAGTAGTGTCAAAAGAACATGAGGGAAAGGGGATTGGTTTTAAGATAATGCAGACTATCCTAGAATACGCCAAAAATCAAGGTTGCTACAAAACCATTTTGGACTGTGATGATAAAGTTAGGCCATTTTATGAGAGGCTTGGATTCAAGCTACACTCAAACGGCATGAGATTTGACCACTAAAAATATTCCTTAATTGGTCTCTTTTTTGTCCTGAACAAAAATGCCCCAGTTGCCATTATTGGTATAGATACTGCCATGAATAACTGCGGCACAGTAGTAACTGCAAACACCAAATAGTTTTTGTCTATTTTTGGAATCAATGTGTTTGCATAAAACATTCCAATGAGTAAAACTATTCCTCCAGCTATTATGATGCTTCCAACAGATCTAGAGCCATATCTCTTTGATAAAATAAAAACAGTTCCTGCAATGCTCATTGCGGGTGCAATTCCAATTGAGATATACATTAGAATTTGAGGTTCCGGTTCTACTTCGATTTTTGGTGAGGTCAAGAAAGTGTAAAAGGTAACGATTTCTGCGCTAAACATGATGAATAGTCCGAGGCTTGCAATTGCCAGATATTTTTCAATTGCCACAAACTACAAGATTAAATTTAGATAAATAAACGGTATGAAAGTCAGATTTTTGATCTTTTAATTCATAGATGCAAGACTAAATTATGCCAACAAGGCCTGCAAGCTCCTTTCGGCACGCAGCGCCAAGCTGCTCTGCGGCTTTTTCTGGAGGAATTGAATTTAGAAATATACCATACCCCCTTTCCAGTCCAGACCACGCGGCAGTCAGCGGATAGACTTCAATGTGCCAATGAATTTGTCTGCTGTTTTTCTTTTCAGGTGAGAGGTGGAAAGCCAAATTGTAAGAGACGTTCTTTAGGCTGGTTGTCAGGCCTCCCAGCGTAGCTCGCAGAATCAGTGATAGATCATTGATTTCTTTTTGTGTTATTTTGGAAAAACTCGTCGTGTGTTTTTTTGGGCAAATCCAAAATTCGTACGGATATGACGGCGCCCAAGGACAGAATGCCAAAAAGCCTTCGGTTTGTAGTACTTGTCGTGGCCCTCCAGTTTCAGTGTTTACTGTCTGGCATAGTGGGCATGCGCCCTTTTCATTGACAATTCTATGCGATGCCTCCGCTTCCTGCTCGATTAGTGGAGGAATTGTAGAAAATGTAACCATGTTAATGTGAGGGTGCGATACAAGGCTTCCTGCATCTTTACCATGGTTTATGTAAATTGAGACATACGTAACACCTCTTTGAGTGTAAAGCCATCGGAGTCGGTCTTGGATTACGACAAGTATGTTGGACCATTGCTCAGATGAGATAGTCGATAGCGAATCCTTGTGTCGCTCAGATGCAACAACAACATAATGATATCCATACGCGGGCTCGCTATAAAGTGGTCTATCGGAATACGAATTTTCTGCAGAAACGGACACTGCTGGGATCTTGCTTTCAAAAACCCTAACAGTCCAATCTTTTACATAATTGTCCTCGCTGTCCTGCAGTCTTTGCAGCATGCAGTCCTTTGCAACAAGTGACAATAATGAAGGATTTGTCATTGATTCATTGCCAGGACAAAATGGACATTTTTTTGATTCTTCATTTTGTTCTTCATTTTGGGAGACGATGACGAATCTTTCTGAGACATAGTCTTTTCTCATGCTTCCCATAATCGATAGTATGAATATGTGCGAGTTAAAACCTTTTCAACGATCGCAACTTTGACAACAGGGTTCGATCATATCATGCAAAGTTTAAAGTGATCTCGAATCAGCACCAAGATAAGGGGATAACTATAGCTGCCAGTAATGTAAAAATTATCTATGTTTTACTTGACGGCGTAGGAGATCTACCGCATCCAGATCTAAATGGAAAGACTCCGCTTGATTTTGCCCATACTCCAAACCTTGACAAGATGACAAAAAATGGAGCGATGGGAGAGGTAATTTCTGTTGGACAGGGAATTGCTCCAGAATCTGATATCGCTGTTTTCAATATGCTAGGATACAAATTCCAGCACGCAGAATATGCCGGACGTGGAGTGATTGAAGCAATAGGAACAGGGATTGATTTTAAGGACGGAGATTTGGCTTTGCGTGGAAACTTTGCCACGTTAGACGACGCAGGAATTATTGTAGATAGAAGGGCTGGAAGAAAAATAGAAAGAGAGGATGCACTTGCAATATCAAAAGAAATTGAAAATAAAATCAAGTTTTCAGAGCCTGGTGCATCAGTTGTTGTGACACCAACAATAGGCCATAGAGTTGTTGTAAGAATACGAAGCGACGGAAAGATGCTTTCTTCTGAAATTACTAATACAGATCCCACCTATGCACGCGTGGACGGAATGGGAATTGCAAAGGCGGTTGGAGATTATTTCAAAATAGAGCGGTGCCTGCCGCTAAAAGACATTCCAAACTCCGCACTCACTGCAACTTTAGTAAATGAATTCACAGAACAATCCTTGAAAATCATGAGGGAAAGTAAGACCAACCAGAAAAGAAAACAGGAAGGGAAAAAATTACTAAACAGTATCCTTTTACGCGATGCTGGAAACCATTATCCAAAAGTTGTTCCAATAAACGACCTGTATTCAATGAGATTTTCGTGCATTGTAGATATGCCAGTTGAAATTGGAATTGCAGAAATTTTAAAAATGAAGACATTCAGTGCTGG